>JAOUFX010000359.1 GCA_029857975.1 Deltaproteobacteria bacterium
GGCTGCGCAACCGATCTCTTCAAAAGGAAGGGTCTTCAGCTCTTGCAAGGCCCTCTCTACCTTAATCTTTCCCTGGTGCACTCCTTCCAAAAGTTTTTTTAAATGATCCACGTTCATCTTATCCCCCTATAATTATGACCTATATCTATTAGGACATAGATTTTCGCAGATCAGCGCAGAAAAATTATTTTATTTATAAAATCCAAATCCGCGCTGATCCGCGCCCCATTAAAATTTATTCTTTCAAGGTCACCAGGACTTCGGTAACCGAACGTTCATCGGCTTTCAAAACTTCAAAAAGCATTCCCTTGAACCGAAAACCTTCGCCGGCTTGGGGGACTCGACCCAATTTTTCCAGGACAAACCCCCCTAACGTCTCATAATCCTCTTTTTTGGGCAGTCCGAGCTTGAGGATTTCATTGATATGATCCACTTCCATCCTGGCATTGATTACCAATTTTCTCGGCCCTACTTTTTTGTAGAGAGGTTGCCCGATGTCATATTCGTCTTCTATCTCTCCCACCACCTCTTCCAGAATATCTTCCACGGTGATAATTCCTACCGCTCCCCCGTACTCATCAACCACCGTTGCCATCGCCTCATGGTTCCGCTGTAATTCCAACAAAAGCTCATCGACCGGTTTAGTCTCGGGAAAAAAGGAAATGGGGCGGACAAAGGATTGGACCGTCTGTTCCTTGCCCAAGGCCAAAAGGAGATCAAAGCTGTGCAGGATGCCGACGATGTTGTCCACCCGTTCGCGGAAAACAGGATAACGGGAATAGTTTTCCTGCCGGGTTAAAGCAATCGCTTCCTCAACGCTGGAATTTTCCTCCAAAACCACAACTTCTATTAAAGGGATCATCACTTCCTTTGCCTTCGTCGTGGAAAAGCGGAAAATGCGATGGATCATGTCTTTTTCCATCGGTTTCATATCGGTCGCTTCTCCTTCCATCCGTAAAAGAAGTTGAAGTTCCTCCCGGGTGATGTAAGGCCCTTTTTCTCCCTTCAAACGCAAAAAGTCAAAGACAAATCTTGTAGCCCCCGACATGATCCAAACCAAGGGAAATAAAATAACGGAAAAAATCCAGATAATCGGGGCAATCTTGGGAACCCAATAATCGGCTTTTTGCTGAAAGAGAGTTTTGGGCAATATTTCCCCATAGATGAGGATTAAAGGAGCAAGGAGCAGAAAAGCGTACAAATCCCCTCTCGACCCATAGAGGCCGATAAAAATCGATGTTACCAGTGCGGTATTGACAACCTCGGCTAAATTACTTCCCACCAAAGTGGTGGAAAGGAACCAAGAAGGTTCCCGCAGGATGCGGTGAGTCAGGCGAGCGACCCGGGAATTGGAACGGGCTAAATAATTCAACCTTTTTCGATTCGCGGCCACCAGGGCGATCTCAGAACCTGACAAAAACCCTTCCAGAAATAAGAAAACAATGATGATAATCCCCAAGCTTAGCCAAGGGTGCATTTTCTTCCCCGATAGCCTTCCTTCTCAGTTTGTAGTTTTGTGGACACGAATGTCTCCTCTCTGCCTCTTTCTTTTCTCCTTCCTACCCTCACGTTCGAAATCCATCTCGTCATAAATTTCCCCGAACAATTCCTCCAGCAAGTCTTCCAGGGTAACGATCCCGGATAACCCCCCATACTCATTGACCACAACAGCTAAATGCATTCGTTGTTTTCTAAATTCCCGGAACAAGTCGTCCAATTTTTTACTTGGGGGAATGAAATAAGGTTTTCGCAAAAAATCCCGCAAATTCGTTTCTCCGGTTTTTTCCCCTTTCCCCGGAGGCCCCAAAAGATCTTTTACGTACAAGATGCCTACAATGTTGCCCGGGTTTTCGCCGAAAACAGGAATACGGGAAAAACGGCGCTCTCTCAAAGCTTCGATGGCATTTTCCAATTTTGTGTTAGCCGGGAGGGCAAAAACAGCTGCACGAGGTGTCATGATGTTTTTTACGGTCTGATCTCCAAACCGGAACACGCGGTGGATAAGATCCTTCTCCAGCTCTTCTAAGGTTCCCTCTTTTTGACTCGCCTCCACCATCTCCTTAAAAACTTCTTCGGTCAACGGAGGAGGGGAAGATTCCGATACGACGCGAAAAAGTTTCAATACACCATCAACGATTTTTTCCAAAATCCAGCGTAGGGGACTTACGATTGCGGCAAACTGCTTAACGGGTCCGGCGGCCAAAGGGGCGATTTTATCCGGATAATTCACCGCAATGGTCTTGGGGATCACTTCCCCAAAAAGTAAAATAATAAAGACGACCACAGGGATCGCCAGCCACTTGGCCTTATCTCCCCATAAACCGATAAACAGAGCGCTGGTCAAAGAGGAAATGGCCACGTTGATGGCTTCGTTGCCGATTAATAGAGAAATAATCAATTGCCGGGGCCGGCTCAATAGGCGCTCGATCAGCGAATGGCGGGGATGCTCTTCATCTTTAAGCTTCTGCAGGTTAAGACGCCCGAGGCCAAAAAGGGCAGCCTCGGAAGAAGTGAAAAAGACCAGGCCCCAGAAGAGAAAAAAAAGCAAATAAATTCTTAAAGGGGCTTCAATCTCCAAAGAGCAGGCTCCTTCTCCTTTAGTTGCTTAGTCCCGTCAAGGATCTTTCTTAGAGCAGGTGCTTGACAAGTCTTTAACATATAGAGCAACAGCTTTTGCATCCTCCGGGCTGCTTTTCATGCAAAATGATCATATCCCTTAAGAAAAGCATCGTCTACCGGACCCTGCTCATTTCGGATCGTAACACCCTGGGAAAAAGGTTCTACTTTTCCAATCCAGGTCAGGCCGCATTTCCAATGTCGGGCCAATTCTTTAAGCTCCCATGCCTTCTCCGATGCCGCGGCGAAGAGCAATTCGTAATCCTCCCCGCCTTTCACGGCCAATTGCCAGTTTTGCTCTTTCGGAACGGTAGCAAGGGACTGAAAAGGGACGGAAAGAGGGATCCGCTCCACCCAGACTGTCGCCCCTACCTGACTTTCTTCACAGATATGCCAAAGGTCGGAATAAAGGCCATCGCTCACATCGATCATTGCTCTGGCCAAACCTCTTTCAGCCAAGGTTTTACCTTCTGGTAACCGGGGTAGAGGATTCAAGTGCCTTTCCATGAGATAGGCTTCCTCTGGGGAAGTTGGTTTCCCCTCTCTCTTTTGGGCCACCTGCAGCCCAAGGAGTGAGTCCCCCAATGTGCCTGTAACATAAAGGTCATCGCCGGGTTGAGCTCCACAACGACAAACCAAATTTTCTTTTTTTCCTTCTCCCAAGAGAGTGACGCTGATGAATACCCCTTCCGGCGAGGAAGAAGTATCACCCCCGATCAAGGCAACATCATGCGCCCTGGCCATTTCTAAAAAACCGCGCATAAAATCATCAATAAATTCCACAATCGTTTTCGCAGGAAGGGCTAAGGAAAGGAGGACAAAACGTGGGTTGGCACCCATGGCTGCAATATCGCTGAGATTAACGGCTAAAGATTTTCTACCTAAAATATGGGCGGAAGTGAAAGACAGGTTAAAATGGACCCCTTCTACCAGGAGGTCCACTGTGGAGACAAGTTCAGTTCCTGGTGTTAGAGACGAAATGGCAGCGTCATCACCAATCCCTCTGAGTACCCCAGGAAAAAGGGGAAGGATGCTTTTTTTAATCCTGGCAATGAGGCCGAATTCACCGATTTCTCGAAGTTCCACCAGGCCATCCGCAAGAGTTGATCATACGGGTAAAGAAACAGAATGGCTTTCCGGCCTCCCCTTTTTTTCTCCCGGGTCTTCCTTGGCAACTTCAGGTAAAGGTTGAACCTTTTCCGGAACCAGGGCCACTTTCAAAATTTCATCCGCGTCCTTCACAAAGATGAAATTGACCTTCCGACGGATATAGGGGGGGATCTCTTCCAGGTCTTTCCTGTTCTGTTCAGGAATAATAATATTTTTAATCTTCGCCCGTAGGGCTGCTAAAGTCTTTTCTTTCAGGCCCCCGATCGGAAGCACCCGTCCGCGGAGAGTAATCTCGCCTGTCATAGCCACGTCCTTACGCACCGGCATGCGCATCAAGGCGGAAATTAGCGATGTGGCCATGGTAACCCCGGCCGAAGGCCCGTCCTTGGGGATCGCTCCTGCCGGGACGTGAATATGCACGTCTAATTTCTCGTAAAAATCAGGGTCGAGGTCGAATTCCTTGCTTTTGGAGCGGGCGTAGCTCAAAGCCGCCTGGGCGGACTCCTTCATTACATCCCCCAGATGGCCGGTAAGGGTCAGGTTACCTTTCCCTTTCATGGTAGTCGTTTCCACGTGTAGAATTTCCCCGCCTACGGAAGTCCAAGCCAATCCCGTGGCCACACCGATCTCGTTAATATCCAATTCTTCTTCGGGTAAAAACTTCGGCGGCCCCAAATATTTGTGCAAATTCAGGCTGGTAATTTGATAGGGGCCTTTCTCGTCTTCGGCGATTTTCCGCGCCGCTTTGCGGCAGATGGATGCAATCTCGCGTTCCAAATTGCGCACTCCCGCCTCTTTGGTGTATTGGGAAATGATCCGCAAAAGGGCCTCATCACTGATGGAAAGGATCTCTTTGTTGATCCCGTTCTCTTCCAATTGCCTGGGTAATAAAAAT
>JAOUFX010000361.1 GCA_029857975.1 Deltaproteobacteria bacterium
CTCTAACGGGCCTATGTTTGTCCTCCGCAAAGGAGTTTTTCTTTTGACTTTGTTGGGTGTCATGCTCCCTGGCTGCAGCCAGCAACTGGATCTGCTCAAAATCGTGGGGAAGAATATCGCCTACGAAATTCGCCACCCCATGCAGGCCCCGGTCGCCAAGCTGAATCCTTTCCCCAAGGGAAATCCTGGCATCCATGTAGGCTGGATCGGACATTCCACGATACTTATGTCTTTTGCAGGTTTCTTCATCCTTACCGACCCCAATTTCTCCAACCGGATAAAAATTGCCCGTCGCGTGGTGGGATTGCCGATCGAGCCGGAAGAGATTAAAGAGCTGGACCTCATCCTCATCTCCCATGCCCATTATGACCACCTGGACCGGCCCAGTCTGAGGCGCCTGCCTAAAAACGCCTTACTGGTCGTCCCCCAAGGATGCCAGGATCTGGTCGACGGTTTAGGATTTTCTAAGGTGATCGAGATGAAATGGAATGACGTTTTACAAACCCAGGGCATGACGATTGAAGCTGTCCAGCCGGCTCATTGGGGGAAGCGGAGTCCTTTCGATAATGATCATCGCGGATATAACAGTTATCTTCTTTCCAAGAACGGAAAACGGATTCTTTTCGCTGGAGATACAGGTTATTCAAAAGTCTTTGAAGAAACGGGGAAAGAAGGAACGATCGCTTTGGCTTTCCTGCCGATTTCGGCCTATAAGCCAGACTGGTTCCGCAGAAATCATGCCTCTCCCGAAGAAGCCCTGAAGATGTTCTTAGAGAGCGGCGCTAAATTCATGGTTCCGATCCATTGGGGAACTTTCATTCTTTCCCACGAACCAATCACCGAACCGCCCGAAAGACTAAAGATAGAAGCGAGGCGCTTGGGTATAGAGGACCGGGTGATCATTCTAAAACAGGGGGAATCGTTCACCGTCCCGGAATAAAAACATTCACCGCAGAGCACGCAGAGACCGCAGAAATAAAAATAAAAAAATAAAATTTCCATTCATTAAAATTGATGATCTCGCAATAAGTCGGAAAAGCCGTCACTTCTGCGAAGGCAGGAGGCCAGAACTGCCTGAAAAAACTGGATTCCCGCTTTCGCGGGAATGACGAAAATGGGGGAAAAGGGACTTTTTACGAAACCATCAAAATTTCGTGTTGATATTTTCTTTCTGATATGAATTTCTGATTATAATGGTCTCTCTGCGTTCTCTGCGCTCTCAGCGGTGAAAGGATTTTGTGATGATCCGTGTTGGACCAGCGGGATGGTCTTATAAAGATTGGGAGGGGATCGTTTATCCCACCCAGAAAGGGTCTAAGTTCGACTCTCTGGCTTATCTTTCCGAGTACTTCGATACCATCGAGCTGAACAACACCTTTTATCGCCCGCCCACCACCCAGATGGGCCGAAGCTGGGCGAAGCGCGTCCAATCCAACCCTAACTTCCGATTCACCGCCAAGCTCTACCGCAATTTTACTCATGAACGTCAAGCCCTGACCGAGGGAGATGCGGCGCTTTTCAAAAGCGGACTGGCGCCTCTGGTGGAAAATCAGCGCCTGGGCGCCTTGCTTCTCCAGTTCCCATACTCTTTCCACCACAAAGAAGAAAATTTAGGGTACCTGAAAGCCTTGGCTGAGAAATTCAGGGAATACCCGCTCGTCCTGGAAGTGCGCCACGCCTCCTGGGATCGAGCTTCCGCTTACCAATTCCTGCGGGAAACCGGCATAGGGTTTTGTAATATTGACCAGCCGCAGGTTTCGTACTCCATTGGGGCAACTAAAAAGGTCACCAGCAAGGTAGGGTATTTGCGACTGCACGGGAGGAATGTAAAGGAGTGGTTTCGCGAAGGAGCCGGGCGGGATGCCCGCTACGATTATCTATACAACGAATTTGAAATCTTCGAGCTGGCCGAAAGGATCCGCCAACTCGCCCAAGAAGCGGAAGAGGTGTATGTCATCACCAACAACCATTACCGCGGAAAAGCCATCTGTAACGCCCTGGAGATAAAAGCCAAGTTAAGGGAACCGGGGTTGAAAATTCCAGAAATTCTGCTTCAACATTACCCCCAGCTCAAAGAAATTCCGGAGGAAAAAGAAGCATAATTTGACAAAATTAGTAAAATTATGATAGCAACATAACAACACCTGCCAGAAATAAATACCTCGTTTCACTCCAATCTGTCGGAGGGCCCTATGCTGGAAAAACGAAATACCTACGAAGAGGTTTATAAAAGCTTCCGCTGGCCTATCCCCGAATATTATAACATCGGGGTCGACATCTGCGATAAATGGGCCGAGGAGAGATACCGGTTGGCTCTTATCTACGAAGATGAGGAGGGGAGGGTAGAGAAATTTACCTTTTGGGATGTGAAGCGGCTTTCCAACCGCCTGGCCAACGCCCTCCGGGCCTACGGGATTGAACGAGGGGACCGCGTTGGCATTCTTCTCCCCCAGTGCCCGGAAACCGCTCTTGCCCACATCGCTATCTACAAGCTGGGAGCCATTGCCATCCCCCTCTTCACCCTATTCGGCCCCGATGCTTTAGAATACCGCCTTGGCAACAGCGAAGCCAAGGCCGTGATCACCGACGCGGCCAACATCGAGAAGATCGAGCAGATCAGGAGCAAGCTCCCCCCCTTGAAGATCATCATCGCCACCAAGGCAAAACCACTGGAAGGAGTCCATGACTTTTGGAAATCCATCGAGAAGGGATCTTCTTACTTTGACCCGGTCAACACTACCGCCGACGATCCGGCCCTGATCATCTATACCTCCGGGACCACAGGCCCTCCGAAAGGCGCGCTCCATGCCCATCGGGTGGTTCTGGGGCACGTTCCCGGAGTGGAGTTTTTCCACAACTTCTTCCCCCTTAAAGATGACCTCTACTGGACGCCCGCGGATTGGGCCTGGATCGGCGGGTTGATCGATGTCCTCTTTCCGAGTTGGCATCACGGGATTCCTGTGGTCGCTTACCGGGCCAAGAAATTCGACCCCGAACAGGCTTTTTATTTCATCTCCAAATACGGGATCCGCAATGCCTTCATGCCCCCCACCGCCCTGAAGATGATGCGGCAGGTCAAAGAACCGAGGAAACGCTATGATTATAATATGCGCACGATCGCCTGCGGCGGAGAGACTTTGGGCGAAGAACTCCTCGACTGGGGAAAAGACGTCATGGAATTGACCATCAACGAATTCTACGGCCAGACCGAAGTAAATTTGGTGGTAGGAAATTGCGGCGAGATCATGGAGATCAGGCGTGGCTCCATGGGAAAACCCATTCCTGGCCACCGGGTTGAGGTCGTGGATGAAGAGGGGAACGCGGTTCCTCCGGGAACCGTTGGCGAAGTGGCCATTCAGCGGCCTGACCCCGTAATGTTTTTGGAGTACTGGCGGAATCTGGAAGCCACCAAAGATAAGTTTATCGGAGATTGGTCTTTAACCGGAGACCTGGCCAAAAAGGATGAAGACGGGTATTTCTGGTTCGTGGGCCGCAAAGACGACCTGATCACCAGTTCAGGTTACCGGATTGGGCCGGCAGAGATCGAAGACTGCCTGCTCAAACATCGCGCGGTCACCATGGCTGCGGTCATCGGCAGCCCGGATAAAGTCCGGGGAGAGATCGTTAAGGCCTTCATCGTTTTAAAGCCTGAGATTACCCCGAGCCCAGCCCTCCAGGAAGAAATCCAAAACTTTGTTAAAACCAGGCTGGCCGCCCATGAGTACCCGAGGGAAATCGAATTTGTACAAGAGCTGCCCATGACCACTACAGGAAAAATCATGCGCCGCGAGCTGCGAAAAAGGGATGTGCTGAAGAAGGGAATGAAGTAAACCAATAGGACGCAGATTATCGCAGATCAACGCAGAAAAATATTTCTGATAATAAATATTGATGATCTCGTAAAAAGTCATCGAGTTTTTTCCGGAGAGGAGATTTTCCATGGACCCCAAGGAGATCAAAGAATTGCGGGAAAAAGTTCTTTTCTATGAAACGGTTCTGGACAATATCCATAACGGGGTGCTAATTGCCGATCAGGAGGGAAAGACAATCTTTTTCAGCAAAACCTATGGGAATTTCCTGGGAATCGACCCTAAAGAAATGATCGGGAAACACTGCACTGAGGTGGTCGAAAATTCTCGGATGCATATCGTTGCTAAAACAGGCATTGCCGAAATTAACCAACCCCACCGGATCATGGGCCAGGATATGGTGGTACAGCGGATCCCCATTGAAATCGAGGGCCAAGGGATGTTTGTGTTCGGCCAGGTAATGTTCAAGGACGTAAGGGATGTTCATACCCTGGCCAAAAAGTTAAACGACCTCGAATCCAAGATAGAGCTCTACGAAAAAGAGTTGGCAAGTCTGCGGTCCTCCCGATTTACCCTTGATCATATTATCGGGGAAAGCGAAGGAATCGCCGAAATTAAAAACCTGGCTCTGAAAGCCGCTCAGGTTCAGGCTCCCGTTCTTCTCTTGGGGGAGAGCGGGACGGGCAAAGAACTCTTCGCCCATGCCATCCACTATGCCAGCGACCGGAGGATTTATCCTTTCATCCGCCTGAATTGTGCCGCCATTCCCAAAGAC
>JAOUFX010000362.1 GCA_029857975.1 Deltaproteobacteria bacterium
GTCCTGCTGGTGGTCGATCCGGGTTTTGGCAAGGCCGGTCCTTTAAAAAGAATTAAAGACGCCTTGGAGCAGGAAAAATTATCTTATGTAGTTTTTGATGCCGTCGAACCGGAGCCGCGGATAGAAGTTGCCGATCAAGCAGGGCACTTGGCCAAGAAAGAAAGATGTGATTTCGTTTTGGGCGTGGGGGGGGGGAGTGCCATGGACACGGCCAAAGCCGCGGCGATTCTGGCTACGAATGAAGGACGGGCGAGAGATTATCAGGGTCTCAACAAGGTGCCTAAGCCTGGATTGCCGAAAGGTATGGTGCCCACAACCGCGGGGACCGGGAGCGAAGTAACTTTCACGGCCGTTTTTATTAATGCCGACGAGAAGAAAAAAGCCGGGATTAACAGTCCGTATCTTTACCCGGAGATTTCCATTCTGGACCCGGAATTGACCCTGGGCCTTCCTCCTGCGGTAACCGCTTTTACGGGCATGGATGCTCTCACCCACGCCATAGAATCCTACACCTCCAAGGCGGCCAGTCCCTTATCGGCAATGTTCAGCCAAGAAGCCATCGGGCTTATCGGCAAGAGCCTGCGCCAGGCTGTGCATCAAGGATCAGACCTTAACGCCCGGTCGAACATGCTGCTGGGCAGCCTGCTGGCGGGTATCGGCCTGGCCAATGCCGGGGTAACCGCAGCCCATTCCCTGGCTTATCCCATGGGCGGCGTTTATCGTATTCCCCACGGGGTCGCCAATGCTTTACTCTTGCCCGCGGTGATGGAATTCAACGTCTTTTCCTGCCCGGAAAAGTTTGCCCAAATTGCCGCCTGGATGGGAGAAAATGTCCAGGGACTTTCCGTGAAAAAGGCAGCTGTTTTGGCCGTGGAATCAGTCCAACGATTGGCGAAAGACCTGGAAGTCCCCCAGCGCCTGAGCGACCTGGGAATCCCTAAAACAGCTATTCCGGCAATGGCTGAGGAGGCAATGAAAGTGGCTCGTCCGTTGGAGAACAATCCCAGGCCGGTGTCTTTAGAGGACGCTGTTGGGATCTACGAGAGAGTTTTTTAAATTCGGAATTTGCAACAAGGCCAATGCAGATTTCAGAATGCGGAATAATTCAATTGTATAGGAAATTCCTTTTTGGACACGGATTTACCCTGTTAGATGGTTACTATCTAACAGGGTGAACACAGAAAGTCGCTTAGCGCTTAGCGCTATGCGCATAGCGTCTTTTTTGTTTCTGCAGTTATCTGCGTAAATCTGCGTCCTATTAAATTTGTCAATACTCCGAACTTTTATCAGTTTCCATTTCAGGAGGTAAAAAACTATGGGTGGAGCAGAATTGATCGGAAAAGAAGAGCAGGAAGCTGTTGCTGAGGTTATCGGTCGAGGCGTTCTCTTCCGCTATGGATTCAATGAGAAAAGAAAAAATATCTTTCGAGTGTTGGAGTTTGAAGCTGCGTTCAATAAATACATGGGATGTACCTATTCTTTGGGGGTTTCCTCGGGTTCGGCAGCGTTGCGGGTGGCCTTAGCCGCACTGGGCTTGAAACGGGGAGACGAGGTGATCACCCAATCTTTTACTTTTGTGGCGACCATTGAATCGATCCTGGAGGCCGGCGGAATTCCCATCCTTACGGAAGTGGACAAATCTTTGAACATGGATCCCCGAGACTTAGAGGCCAAGATTACCGAAAAAACCCGGGTCATCATCCCGGTGCATATGCTCGGCGTGCCGGCGCGCATGGACGAAATCATGGCCATAGCCCGGAAGAAGAATGTTCCGGTATTAGAAGACTCCTGTCAGGCCTGCGGGTCGAGCTATCGGGGTAAAAAGACCGGGACCATCGGGTCCTTGGGAACCTATAGCTTTGATTATGTGAAGACTTTAACTACAGGCGAAGGCGGCATGGTGGCCACCAACGATAAGAAGCTTTACGAACTGGCCAGTTATTACCATGACCATGGGCACGAACATAATCCAGAGCTCCCCCGGGGGGAGGATTCACACAGCATTACCGGATTCAACTACCGCATGAACGAAATTCAGGGAGCAATGGGCAAGGTGCAATTGGAACGGCTGGATTTTGTCCTCGCCGAGCACCGCAAGCACAAAGCCCAGATTAAAAAGGCCCTTGCGGAAATTCCCGGGATCGAGTTTCGTGATCAACCCGACCCTGCGGGGGATGGGGGAGATACCTTAGCCTTCTTCCTTCCCGAGGCCAAAACTGCCAGGGCATTTAATGCGGTTCTGGCCAAGGAAAAGGTCGATACCAAGATCCTTCCTTCGGCCATGAATTGGCATTTTGTGGGGAACTGGAATCATATTATTCAATTCTGTCCCCCCTACCGCACCGATGCCTGGCCGCAATCCGAGGCATTGCTGAAGCGGTCGATCGCTCTGCCCATCTCCGTGCGCATGAGCGAGGAACAGATTAACCGGGTTAGGGAAGGGGTGCACAAGGCGGCAAAGGAAGTTCTTTAAAATATTCACCGCAGAGATCGCCGAGGCCGCAGAGAAATAAAGTGGCAAAGACATTTTGAAGCAAAATAAAATGCAAATGAATCGTCATTCCCGCGAAAGCGGGAATCCAGAAAACAGCCTGGATTCCGGGTCAAGCCCGGAATGACAGACCATAGATTGTAATTATGGCAAAAATTTAGGGCGCTTTGTATAAATTTAAAAATCTCCGCGTTCTCAGCGCTCTCCGCGGTGAAAATTTAAGATATGAAAGTTTACGGCATCATTCCGGCGCGCTATGGATCAACCCGTCTTCCGGCAAAGGTTTTGGCGGACATCGCGGGAAAACCCTTGATCCAGTGGGTATATGAACGCGCCCGCAAATCTCCGTCCCTGGACCGATTGGTCGTAGCCACCGACGATGAACGCATTTACGAGCGGGTGAGATCCTTTGGGGGAGAAGTTTTAGAGACTTCGCCGGCGCACCCTTCCGGTACGGACCGGGTATGCGAAGCGGCCCGGATACTCCGCGCGCAGGATGAAGACTTGATTGTGAACATTCAGGGAGACCAGCCACTTTTCGAATCCGCGATGATTGATGAACTGGTCGAACCCTTGCGTAATGATCCAAGCATAAACATGGGTGCCTTAGTGTACCCCATTCGCATCCCTGAAGAGTTGGCCAATCCCAGCGTGGTAAAGGTTGTTTTTGATCGGAAGGGTTTCGCCCTGTATTTTTCCCGCTCGCCCATGCCCTATGTCATATCGACGTCTTCGCAACCGCGTTATTATAAACACATCGGGCCCTACGCCTACCGGATGGAATTTTTGAGGAAGTTTACGCAGATGGAAAGGGGTGTGCTGGAGCAGGGGGAATCCCTGGAGCAGTTGAGAGCATTGGAGCATGGGTACAGGATCAAAGTTGTGGAGACGAAATTTGACTCCCAGGAAGTGGATACTTCCGAAGACCTTGAGAAAGTCCGCAAAATAATGAAACGCGAGTTGGAGTTGTGAGTTGTTACGACTCACGACTTACCGCTCCCCACTTACGATTTTTGAATAAGGGCATAACTCCCGGTGTTTCTCTTCTATAACCTTCTTTTGTGGACGTTCTGTTTAGCCGCGTTCCCTTCGCTTCTTTTTAAAATGATGTTCTCCTCCAACCGCCGCCACGTCTTCGCCCAGAAGCTCGGCTTCCTTCCCAAGGAAATATTATCCGCAATGAAAGGGAAGCCGAGGATATGGGTGCATGCCGTTTCCGTAGGAGAAGTTTCGGCGATCCATCCCTTACTCAGGGAGTTACGGGCAACCTACCCCGGGGGATGCCTGGTCCTTTCCACAGGAACAGAGAGTGGGCAGAAGATCGCCAGAGAGCGGGTTACCGAAGCTACGGCCATTTTTTTCTTCCCCCTGGATTTACCCTTTGTGGTCCGGAAGGTGATACGCCAGGTGCGTCCGGATCTTTTTATTCTCGCCGAAACCGAAATCTGGCCCAATTTTTTGCGCATTATGAAAGAAGAGGGGGGACGAACGATGTTAGCTAACGGCAGGATCTCCGATCGCTCCTTCCCCCGCTACCGGAAAACAAGATTTTTCTGGACGGCGGTCTTGGATCACTTAGACGTTATGTCCATGATTCGGGTTCAGGATGGAGAAAGAATCATCTCCATGGGGGCCAATCCGGTGCACGTCTTTGTCAACGGCAATTGCAAATTTGACCAAGCGGCCTTCGCAGCCGAGGCGGCCTCGGTAAACGAGATGCAGGAACTTTTAGGAGTGGATGAACAGGACCGTATCTTCGTTGCGGGCTCCACCCATGAAGGTGAAGAAGAAGCTGTTTTCCAGGCCTTCTTGACCCTGCGCCAGCATTACCCCGATTTGATCTTGGTGCTGGTTCCCAGGCATATAGACCGCGTAATGAAAGTTGAGAAGCTTCTGATGCGGAGGGGAGGGGAAGATTTCATCCGCCGCAGCCAGCTGGGCGCGGATGGCTTGCAAGGGAAACGGGTGGTCCTCTGGGATACATTCGGAGAATTATTTAAAGTTTATAGCGTGGCCACCCTTGTCTTTTGCGGTGGTAGCCTGGTCCCCCGACGGGGACAGAACATTCTCGAACCGGCGGCTTGGT
>JAOUFX010000363.1 GCA_029857975.1 Deltaproteobacteria bacterium
GAAGAAATTAGGAAAAGAGAAGTTGTTTTGGCCGGACCTGCGCGCGTGCCTGGACGATATTTTGCAGCCGGCCAAGATGACCTTTGAGGATTTTAAAAAAGTGGGCATCTTGAAAGGAAAGTGGGCCTATAAAAGCTATGAAAGTAAAGGATTCCCTACCCCCTCGGGAAAAGTGGAAATTTATTCCTCCCGGTTCGCCGAATGGGGGTATGATCCTCTGCCCGTCTATTACGATCTTTTGGAATCTGCAAAGGGGAACCCTCAACTCACTCGCAGTTTTCCTCTGATCCTGACCTCGGCCAAAGACCCCCATTATTTTCATTCGGCCTACAGGAATATCGCTTCGCTGCGACGGCTATCACCCGACCCGGTGGTGCTACTGAATCCGGAGACGGCGGTAAATCTTCTTTTAAAGGAAGGAGACTGGGCATGTATCGAGACTCCCATAGGAAAGATTCGTCAGAAAGTGGCCTTTGACGCTACCTTGCATCCCACCGTGGTCATCGCAGCTTACGGCTGGTGGTTTCCGGAGCGGACGGATCTGGAGCTTTCTGGCTGGAAGGAATCGAACATCAATATTCTCACGGATAATACCCCCCCCTATGAGCCGGCCATCGGTTCAACGAACCTCAGGGCAATCCCCTGCCGGGTTTACAAGGAGCAGGAACAATAGAAATCCAAAGACTTTTTACCGCAGAGTGCGCAGAGCACACAGAGAGAAAAAATGAGAATCAATATTTTGGTTTTGAATTTTCTCTGCGCTCTCTGCGTTCTCTGCGGTGAAGAAATAAAATTCTTGAATAAATGAACCCGACAGCAAAGAAAGAAGAGACAAATAAAAACTGGATCAAGTTCATCGGCACGGCGGGCGCTCGCTTCGTAGTGGCTAAACAACTGCGATCTTCTGGCGGCCTCTGGTTATCCTTTCAGGGGGCAAACCTCTACCTGGACCCCGGGCCTGGAGCCCTGGTGCGCTGCCTGGCCAGCAAGCCCAAACTCGACCCAACGAAACTTGATGGAATCCTCCTCTCGCACAAACATCTTGACCACTCGGGCGACATCAACGCCTTGATCGAGGCCATGACGGAAGGTGGGCACCGCCGTCATGGTGTTCTTTTTGCCCCGGACGATGCTCTCGAAGAAGATCCGGTTATTTTCCGCTATGGGCGAAGTTATGTGGACCAGATCGAGGTTTTAAAAGAGAACGGGCATTATTCTGTGGGAGGTTTAAATTTTTCCACTGCCGGAAGACATATCCACTCCGTCGAGACCTACGGATTTAATTTTTATCTCTCCGGCCTGACGGTTTCTTATATAACGGACACGAAATTTTATCCCCAACTCCCTTGCCAGTATCCCGGTGAGCTGCTCATCATGAATGTCGTCCTCCTCACGGAACCTCAACACCCGATTGACCATCTTTCTCTGTCAGACGTAAAGGAGATCCTCAAGAAATGCCGGGGTAAAACCGTTGTCCTGACCCATTTCGGGATGCGCATGCTCCAAGCCAAGCCGTGGGAGGTGGCTGAACGCTTAAGCCAAGAGACCGGCCTAAAGGTCATCGCCGCCCGGGACGGAATGACCCTTAAGGTTGAAGAGGTGATAACAGGCCAAAATTCATAAGGACCCGAAAATCGAATTGCTACTTCCCTGCCAATATTTAAATCCGTAAGGATTAATTCTTTCCTCGGTATTCCAGAATGTGAAGTCCGTTCCCGTTGCGGTCGGTGATGTAGATGAGCCCCCGGTAATCAAGGTCCACATCATTGGTTTGAATCACCTGCTGCCCCCGGGATTTTTCTTGGCCAGTTGGATCAGGAATATAAAACCCGACCTCCCGGGGATGGTAAGGATCGGAGATATCCACCACTCGGAGGCCGGCATTAAAGTAGGCGATATAAAGCAGGGAACCGCCGAGGATCTGGCCATCCTTGGGCTCGGCGGGTGAGGGGGGAGGTCGGGCCGGATCTTTTACCCCCCTGGACCCTTTTATGCAGCCTGCACCGGATTGCGCAGGGTGCCGATGCCATCGATGGACACTTCGACCACATCCCCTGGCTGCATCGGGCCGATTCCGCTGGGGGTCCCCGTGCTGATGATGTCGCCGGGGAAAAGGGTCATGCATTGGGAGATGTAGTGGACTAAAAAAGGAACGGAGAAAACCGTATTTGCGGTTTGGCCGTCCTGCCTCAGTTTCCCGTTCAGATAAGTGCGAACCGTGAGCTGCGATGGATCGAGGTCGGTGGCAATACACGGCCCCAAAGGACCAAAGGTGTCAAATCCTTTGGCTCGGGTCAGCTGGCCCTGAACCCGGGTCAAGAGCCGTTCGGTAACGTCGTTAAAGCAGGTGTACCCCAGAACATGGTCCAGTGCTTCCTCCTGGGTGATATCCTTCACCCGGTTCTTGATGACCACGGCCAGCTCCCCCTCATAGTCCACCCGCTGGGCAACCCGGGGGAAGAGGATTGGATCTTCCGGGCCGATGATCGCGGTGAGCGGCTTGATAAAATGGCTGGGAAACTTGGGGATCTCTTCCTTGATTTCCGCGGCATGGTCGCGAAAATTCAGGCCGACGCATATAATCTTCGAAGGCTCAGCCGGGGGGAAAAGGCGAACTTCGGAAAATTTATGCTTTCTGGCTGAGATGGTAAAATCTGCGTAAATGGAACCGGAAATCTCCCGGATGATATCGCCCTCCCAGGTCCCATAGGCAGTGCGATCCTTGATTTGGAAACGAACAATTTTCATGTTTTCTCCTCCTGAATGTATTGGCGAACGTCGATCTCATCATATTTGAAATTAGATGAAGACGAAACATAAAAAATTTGATATTCGGATTTGAAAATGATAAAATACTTTTCCAAAAACGGCCCTGAGAGGCCAAGAATTTAAGAGTAATGTATAGGCTCAAGGCCACCCAAACTCGGGGTGGCCTTTTTTCTTGGGAGGGAAAGATGGTAGGAAAATCAGCTGCAATTCTTGGCTATTTTTTGCTTATTCTCTTTGTCGGGCTTTATAGCCGCCGGTATGCCAAAAGTACGCCGGAAGATTTCTTTCTTGGCGGCCGGAATCTGGGGCCCTTCCTTCTCTTCTTTACGATGGCCGCCACCAACTTTTCTGCTTTCACCATCTTCGGATTCTCGGGTGCGGGTTATCGCTCGGGATACGCTTTCTATCCCATCATGGCTTTTGGAACCGGGTTCATGGCCATCTCTTTCAGTTTTATCGGCAAACGGGTCTACGACCTGGGAAAGGAAAAGGGATATATCACCCCCTCGGAATTGATCGGGAAACATTATCAGAGCCGGCTTTTACAGCTCCTGGTCTTTGCGGTCATGGTGATATTTACCTTACCTTACATTGCCATTCAGCCGATTTCGGCGGGATACACCCTGGAATCCCTTTTAGGCATCCCCTATTTTGTGGGAGGCATGTTGGTCATGTCCATCATCGTACTTTATGTGTTCCTGGGAGGATTTCGGGGAGTGGTCTGGACGGACGTGGTCCAGGGAGGAATGATGATTGTTCTGATGTCCCTTGCGCTCTTTCTTTTGGCTAAGCCGCACGGAGGGATCATTCAGGCCAACCTCACCGTTTTTCAAAAATTTCCGGAACTCTATTCTCGACCGGGAACAGGCAACGCCTTTCCCGTATCCATCTGGTTCAGTTATATGTTGCTGTGGTTGCTTTGCGACCCTCTGTTCCCTCAGCTCTTCCAGCGTTTTTTCACTGCCAGAAACCGTCGTTCCCTGGATATCACCATGCTCGCCTATCCGGCCATTTGCGGAATTTTATTTATTCTTCCGGTGGCCATTGGAGTTATCGGCAGGCTTTCCCTTCCAGGGCTTTCCGGAAAAGAGGCGGACAGGATTCTTCCGCTTCTTCTGGCCCGGCAAGCGGATCATTGGCTGGGCGCATTGATCCTGACGGCTGGCCTGGCCGCCCTCATGTCCACCCTGGATTCGCAATTGCTAACCTTAAGCTCCATGTTCACCCGCGACGTCTTTTCCAGCTCCAAAAATGAGAAAAAACAGGCATGGATGGGAAAACTTTTTATTCTCGTCTTGGCAGCGGCTGGCTTAATCATAGCCTACCGCCCGCCCAGCACCCTTTTGAAAATTGCCACGGAGACCTTCACCGGCCTGGCGGTTCTTTTTCCGGCCGTACTTGGAGGGCTCTATTGGCGATCCGCCACGGCTCTGGGGGCGATTCTGTCCATCTTGGCCGGCGAAACCTTAGTTGTCGGCTATATGCTGGATTGGCTTCCCACTTTTGGCTTTTTACCCGTTATCCCCGTCCTCGGAGTGACCACCGTCGTTTTCCTCCTCACCTCTTTTTTCCAATCCAAACTCTCCCTGAAGGAGCTTTTGACCTCGGGGAATGTTTTCCAGAATAAAAAGATCCAACGCAACGCCTTCGTTTCTTTTGGGGTATTCAGCGCCCTATTCCTTTTGGGAATTGACTTTTGGGCCTGGGGTTCCTCCGCCCCCTTGATTTTAGGGTTTCCCTGGTGGATCTGGTATTTTGTAGGATTAAACCTCCTCCTCATGGTAGCCA
>JAOUFX010000364.1 GCA_029857975.1 Deltaproteobacteria bacterium
CAACCTTGGATAGTTCGAAATTTATTTCCTTCTCCATTCTGGGTATTCCCAAAATGCTTCAGCCAGATTTCATTCCAGGTCGGGGTAAGAAAAGGATTCCGATAACGACTGGCAGAGAGAATTTTTCCCCATTCTTTTTTCAAAGATTGCGAATAAGAACTTTCCCCTTGCAACTCAATTTTCATACCTGGTTTCCTGTCATTCGCCCGGTAGAAAGATAGAAAGGAGTTGTCTTCTCCCGGCCGACCGTGGTTTCCAAACCGTGACCGGGATAAATAATCGTATCATCGGGCAGGACGAAAATTTTCGAGTGAATGGATTCAAGGATTATCTGGGCGTCGGCTCTGGGGATTGACGTGTTACCGGGGCCATTGGGGAAAATCGTATCCCCGCTAAAAAGAATTTTTCCCATCTGGAAACAAACCCCTCCTGGCGAATGGCCCGGGGTATGTAAAACCTTGATGGAATATTCTTCGCAGGTTAGCGTCTGTCCATCTTTTAGAAAAAAATCCGGCACTTTTTTCAGGGCCTGGGCATCCTCAGCGTGAATACCCACAGGAGCACCGGTAGTTATTCTCACCTCTTCCAGGGCTCCGATATGGTCCCTGTGGCCATGGGTCAGTAGAATATACTTTACGTTTCTTCCCTCTACTTCATGTAGAATGCGGCCGGCTTCCGCTGCCGGGTCGATGATTATGCTCTCGTGGGCACGAGGGCAGGTCAAAATATAACAATTGTTTTCAAAACCCCCAACTTCTAACTTTTTAATTTCCACCAATCCCCCTTTTTGTAACAGGTTAGCCCAATCACTGATCACTGCTTGCTGCTAAAATCCGCTAAACGGAACTGGAATAAAAGTCAAAATAAAAATGGCTACTGCCAGCCAACCTATTACCTTGCGTTTGTGATCCAACGGGACCCACCAATCCATCAAGGGAGGATGGCGAAAGCCCATAATGAAAAGAAGAAGACCCCAGAAAAGCCACCCCTGCCAACCAAAAATTCCTAACCCCAAAAGAGCAATAAAAACATATTTGGATATTTTATTTTGCCGTTCTCCTAAGAGGGCATAAGCCACGTGTCCGCCATCAAGCTGACCTATGGGCAGGAGGTTAAGGGAGGTAACCAATAGACCAATCCAGCCGGCAAACCCAACAGGATGGATGACAACGTCATAACCTTCGGGAACCGGCCCGATAATCAACCAACTCAACAAGGAAAGGAGCAGAGACGACCCCAGATTGGTTCCCATTTGTCCCTGAACCACCTTCACCTCCGATAGCCACAGCCCTAAGATAAGGAAAGGTAGAGCGACAGCAATACCAACCAGAGGGCCGGTTGCTCCTACGTCTAAAAGCATTCTCCTGTCCCGTACAGGCGATCGTACTTTGATGAAGGCTCCAAAGGTACCGATAAAAGACGGTGCGGGAATGAAATAAGGTAAGGTAACATTCAGTCCGTGCTTCTTAGCGACTAAATAGTGTCCCAATTCATGCGCCAATAGGATACCCATTAAAGCAAAGGAAAAAGGAATCCCCTTGAAAATCTGCTCTGGATTTTTCAAAGGATTTACTCCTTCCTGAAGGGCCCCTGCCAAGAGTGTTGTTGCCAGGGTAGTGATGAACAGGATGATATTTACTGCAATCCGCGGCTTTTCCTCCCTGTATACCGGCCAGGGGGATTCCTCTTTTTTTCTTCTGAACCAATATTTTCTAAATTCCATTTTTTTACGGCCCCTCTTATAAAATAACAAAAGGCGCTCTCCCAGGCAATACGAAATTCACGCTAAACCGTAAGGCGTAAGGCTATATTCGTCTTTTTCCCTTGAATTATTAGCCAGGTTGGAGTATAAATTTTTAAGTAGGGTAACCTATGAACACCTTAGATATCATTTTTCTCGCCCTCATTGGTGCTTCCATTATTTACAGTCTGATTCGGGGACTGGTAAGAGAAATTTTTTCCTTCCTTTCCCTCATTCTCGGATTTTTTGCCGCCAGCTACGCTTGTGCGACCGTGGCCGGCTGGTTGCATCTCTGGATCGAGAATGAGACGTTCGCTCAAATCCTCGGATTTGCCCTCCTCTTTATCCTCGTTGCTTTGGCCATCAGTTTGTTGGGTAAGGTACTTTCCCGACTGGTAAAAAAGATGGACTTGAGTTGGGCCGACCGCATGGGGGGTGCGGCCTTCGGATTCCTGAAGGCCATCCTGCTGATCGCCATTATCCTGCTTGTCCTAACCGCCTTTTTACCCTCCAAGAGTAAGCTTCTTTCGGAATCACAGGTATCTCCCATAGCATTAAACATCGCCAGGGGTCTTTCCTTTTTGGTCCCGGAAAATATCCGTACCCTGTATGAGGAAAAAGAAAAAGAGCTTAAGAAATATTGGGCGACCCAAGAATTAGGCGTAGGGAAACCAGAGATCAAAGGAGTAAAAAATCGATGAAGAACCTCACTCCTCTCACCATAAATAACGGGCCGCGGGGAACGACAACCCTTGGCTGCCTTATATTCCTGATCCTTGCCGTGGTACTGTCCTATGTGGGGTTTAAATTTGGAGAGGCCTTCTGGAACTATTTTGAGGTAAGGTATAAAGTTAAGGAAGCTTTGAATTGGGCAGTTGCCGGCAAATACAAAACTCAGGTCCAAATCTCTGAGAAAGTTATCGTCAACGTTGCCGAGACGGGAGTCGAACTGAAACCCCACAACATCAAAATCCAACAGACCAAAGATTCGTTGATTATCTATGTTTTCTGGGAGCGGAAGGTTGAATTCCCTCATTACTCCTTTCCGATGAAATTCAATGTGACCTTAACGGACGAGAAAAGGTGGGAAAAGGGCCCTTTGATCCTGAAGTGAATTGAAAAACCCGCAATTCGATTCCGTTTCCTGTCCTGGGGAGCTCACCGTCTAAATCAGGAACTCAGCGACATTCAGGTTATACTCGTTGGGGTCCAAATTTTTTACGATGGACCTTTTGAAGGTCCGGCCTTCATCATCCATCTCGCGCAAGTCTACAACCTTCCCCTTCCGATACTCTCCATCGCTGTAATAGAGCAGGCAAACTCTCGGCCGATCGATCAAATCTGGATCCTCCTGGGTTTGCATGACTATCCCCATCTCGTTGGTATTCAATAAAACTAGGGTTCCGAGAGGAAAAATTCCAATCATGTTGATGAAAACTTTGACCAGGGCAGGATCGAAATCCTTGCCCGCTCGCTCTAACATTAATCCCAGGATTTTTTCGGAGACGTAAGGAAATTTCCTGTATACCCTCGGTCGCACCAGGGCATCGTAAAAATCAGCCAAGGCCACAATCTTACCAAAAAGGGTTAGATTCCTTTTCCGGGAGAGTTTGGGGTAACCGCTCAAATCGTACTTCAGGTGATGCTCGAATGTGGCGCCAATCAACCGAGTGGATAGTTCTCCCCAATCTTTCATCTGGATGATCATCTCAGCCCCGACGACCGGGTGGTAACGAATGACGGTCCATTCCTCGGGCAACAGCTTTTCCTTCTTGTTTAGAATCTCAAGAGGAATTCTAATTTTGCCAATGTCGTGAAACAGACCGGCCATACCCAGATGAGAAAGAACCATTTTAGGAATCCCGATCCTCTGACCCAAGGCGATGGCATAAATGGCTACGTTGACGGAGTGATTAAAAGTATATTCATCATAATTTTTAATGTTGGCCAAACCTAACAAAGAAGATTCATCCTGCATGATACAATTGACGGCGTCCTGCATGAGATGTTTCGCCTTACGGATGTTGATCACTTTTTGACTCTTAACCCCTTCTACTACTTCCTTGACCAAATTGAGGCTCCGAAAGTAAACTTCTTTGGAATGCTGACGCTGCTCTTGGTCATTCGCTACGAGATTCTTTTCTTGGAAAAACTCCAATTTCCCCACGTTGATAGACTGAATCCCCCAGGATTCTAATTGTTGCTTGACATAGAGGTAATTACTCTCGTTGTTTCCCTCCAGCCGGTAAAGGAGGAAAACGAAATCTTTGAGAGTCTTCACCTCCAGCTCAGCAGTAAATTCCATCTCCCCGATCCACCGCTTGGCCATCTCTTGGGAAAAATTTTTGAAAATGGCATACTTGTCCGCTTTCACAGGAATCCGGATATTGTTAAGGAAGAAATTATCCCGTACGATTTTCAGAAAAAGATGGTTTTCCGACACAACAAAAGGATTGATGACTTGGAGACATTCGTGGGTCAGAAGATCGATGATCTTATTATTGCGATCATAAAGGCCGGCCCCTTTAAACAGCCGGTAGAAACGGGAGACGAATTCCGTCCCCTGGATTGCCGGTAGATATTCATGATCGCGGGATAGCAAAGTTTCCATCGGATTTCCACTCTTCACCGATCCTGTCATTTCTCCTGACATCAGACTTTCTACTCCTTAAGGGGTTTGACGCCTCATGACCTGCAGGCAAGCCTGACGGATGTTTTCATCTTTGGAATTCATCCCGGCTTCCAAGATAGACTTTGCTTCGGCAGTCCCGATAAGAGCCAGGGTACCGGCTGCCCGGAGGCGA
>JAOUFX010000365.1 GCA_029857975.1 Deltaproteobacteria bacterium
GGCAGCGGGCCTGGGCCATTCCCAGAGCTGCCGAGATGGAGGTGCCGGAATGCCCCGTCCCGAAAGCGTCATAAAGGCTTTCTTCTCTCCGGGGAAATCCACTAATACCCCCAAACTGGCGCAGGGTAGAAAAGGTTTCCCGCCGGCCCGTAACGAGCTTGTGAGCGTAAGTTTGATGGCCAACGTCCCAAATCAGGCGATCCTGCGGAGTGTCGAAAACATAATGGAGGGCCAGGGTCAGCTCTACCACCCCCAGGCTGGAAGCCAGATGGCCGCCGATTTTAGAAACGGTGCTGATGATTTCCTCCCGGATTTCCTGGGCAAGCAGAGGAAGGTCCGCTATACGCATCTTACGTAGGTCCGCTGGGCTATCGATCAATTGCAGCAAGCGTCCCATTTAGTTCGATCTCGTTAAGATGAATTGGGCGATTTCTCGTAAAGGGTTGGCCCGCCAATGGAGGGGTTTTAGGTAGGCCAGGGCTTCTTGCACCAAGCAATCAGCCTGGCGGCGAGAATCGCTGACTCCGAAGAATGCCGGGTAAGTAGCCTTTTTTTGAATTTGATCCTTGCGGACGGCCTTGCCGAGCTTCCGTACCTCTCCGTGAACGTCGAGGAGATCGTCGATGATCTGAAACGCTAATCCAAGTTTTTCTCCGTAACCGTTCAAAGCCCGGTATTCCCGGGCGGAAGCCCCGCCAACGATGGCCCCGGCACTCACGGCAGCAGCAATCAGAGCCCCGGTCTTGTGGCTGTGGATGTATTCCAGGAAGTGCTTTTCCATCCCTTTTCCCTGGGAAAGAATATCCATGGCTTGCCCGCCAACCATTCCCAGCGAGCCGGCGGCGCGGGCAACTTGGCTGATCGCCCGTAAACGCCGATGAGAAGAAACTTTCTTCATCAGGTCAGGACGGGACATGAGATAAAAAGCCTCGCTCAGCAGGGCATCCCCGGTTAGAATGGCCAAAGCCTCTCCAAAAATTTTGTGACTGGTGGGTTTCCCCCGGCGCAGGTCGTCGTTATCCATGGCCGGGAGGTCATCATGGATCAAGGAGTAAGTGTGAATAAGCTCCAGGGAACAGGCTAAAGGGAGCGCCTCCACCGCCCGCCCGCCAACAGCCTCGGTGGCAGCTAACGTCAGGATGGGGCGGATACGTTTTCCTCCGGCAAATAGGCTGTAGCGCATGGCTTGGTGGATCTGGGGGGGAAACTCATGCTCGCCGGGAACCCAACGCTCTAAAGCTCTATCGATCATCTGCCGGCGGCGCTGGATGTATTTCTGTAGGTTCAAATCAATCCTCTTCTGCATCCATGGAGAAGGGTTTGGGAACGAGGCGTCCGTCACTGTCTTTCAGAAGAATTTCTACCTTCTTCTCGGCCTCATCCAGCTTTTTGGAACAAAAACGGGACAGGCGTACACCTTCCTCGAAAGCTTTAAGGGAATCTTCCAGGCTGAGATTTCCCTCCTCGAGTTTCTTGACAATCGTTTCTAATTTCTGGAAAGCATCCTCGAATTTCTGTTCCGCCACTCCTCCCCCCAAAATACTGGATTCGAGGGTTCAAGGGGTCAAGGATTCAAGGGGAAAATCCTTATCATATTTGGGCATTTCCCTCGTTCACTTGAACCCTGGAACCCTTGACCCCTTTTATTGCAACCATTATACACCTCTCGACTTAAGCGTCAAGGACGGTTGTTGGTCTTCTTGCTTTTCTTGCACTTCTTCCACTCTGGCGATGAATTCTCCTTGATGAACTTTTACTTGCACTTGATCATTTACCTTTACGCTCGAGGCCCGGCGGATGATTTCCTGGGCAGGAAGGAGCAAGGCGATACTGTATCCTCTGGCCAAAATCGCCAGGGGACTTAAGGTCTGAAGTTTTTCTACACCTCCCTGCGTTTTCTGGCGCCAGAGGCGCATGGCGACCTGTTGGGCCATGGTCAGCTGCCGGAACAACTGACGAAGGCGGTGAGAATATTCCACGACCCGCCGTCCCGGATGAAGAAGAAGGAGGGTTTCCGCCTTCAGCCTGAACAGGTCAGCTTTTTGGGATTGATTCCGGTGGATGATGCTGGCCAGCCGGAAGAAAAGGTCGTCCAGACGCAGCCGTTGATCAGAAAGTTTTTTTCTCGGGTCAGCCAGACGGTAAAGAAGGGATTGAAGCCTTTCTCGTTTTGACTCCGTAAAAGCCCGGCCGGCATGGGCCAGACGATCCCCTAAATTTTTCAGGGACTGGACGAGTTCAACTTTATTCCGGACCACCAGCTCAGCCGCTGCGGACGGAGTTGGAGCGCGCAAGTCGGCAACAAAATCAGCAATCGTAAAATCAATTTCATGGCCCACGGCCGATATGATGGGAACCCGGGAATGGAAGATGGCCCGAGCAACGACCTCCTCGTTGAAGGCCCACAGGTCTTCTAAAGAACCTCCCCCCCGACCAACAATGATGACATCGATTTGCGGCCACTGGCTGAGTTCGGCAATGGCGTGGGCAATTTCTTGCGCAGCTCCCGGACCCTGCACTCGAACCGGATAGAGCAGGATGGCCACATTGGCAAAGCGACGATCGATGATCTGGAGAATGTCCCGAATCGCCGCGCCCGTGGAAGAGGTGACGATGCCAATTTTCCGCGGGAGATGGGGCAAGGGCTTTTTATGCCCTGGATCGAAGAGGCCTTCGTTCGATAGTTTCTCCTTCAATTGCTCGAAAGCCAGCTGCAGCGCCCCGAGTCCCTTGGGTTCCATGTAATCTATGATGATTTGATATTCACCCCGGGGCTCGTAGACCGAAAGTCGCCCGTAACATGATACCTGTAAACCGTCGACGGGCTCGAATTTTAGAATCCGGTTTTGCAGTTTAAACATTACCCCCCGGATCTGGGCGAACTCATCTTTCAAAGTAAAGTAAAGATGACCCGAGCTGGGAAGACGAAGATTAGAAATTTCTCCTTCCAGCCAGAGGTACTCAAAGTTTTGCTCTAAGAGCGTTTTAATCTCCAGCGTCAACTGAGAAACAGTGTAGGTAGGTCGAAAGGAATTCATGGGACCAGCACCCGCAAGGACTGGGGGAGAACGCGCAGGGTAAAAGGCGTCTGGCCGAGCAATTCTCCGTCTCCATACAGGTCCAGCGGAACCAAAGATTCCACCCGGGCGGTTGTAGAGCGGTAATAATGGACTTCGGGCATGGCAATGTGTTCGCCGGCAAAAACAGTGGGAAAAAAGCGATAGAGACGGAATGTTTTAACCGGGTCAACCCAACAGACGTCCAAAAGTCCATCGTCTGGTTCGGCGAGGGGAGTGATCTGCATGCCCTTTCCGTAACTTTTGATATTCCCGAAGGCCACCATTAATATCGGACCTTGTAGATTTTCATTATCCAGGCGCAGGGAAATTTCTTTGGGCCGGTAGGTAATGGTTTTTAAAAGCACCGGGAGGACATAGGCAGCCTTTCCGCTAAAGAAGCGGCTGAGTTTGTTGGCGATCGCATTCACCTCGGAGTCAAAACCCACGCCACCCACTCCGGCCATATAAGGCCCGGAATTGACCTGGATCACGTCCATCTTGCGAACCTTGCCCTTTAGCAGGAGGTCACAAGCAAAATCCATATTTTCCCCGATGCCCAGGTTCCCGGGGAAATCGTTTCCTGTTCCCAAGGGAATCAAACCCATGACCCCTCGGCTCCCCACCATGGCCTGAAGGGCATAGTGAGCCGTGCCATCGCCCCCGCAAGAAATGATCAAATTGTAACCTTCCCCCTGGGCCTGGCGGGCCAGATGGGTTACATGTTCAGCGCTCTCCGAGAATTGAAGGTGAAAGGAGATTTTTCGATCCAATAGTTTTTGGCGGAGCAAGGGAAACATTTTTCGCCCTTTCCCCCCCCCGGCTTTCGGGTTGATGATGATCTTAATCTTTCTGGGGATCTCTTCCAGCATGGGAAGCTCCGCTTGGGTTTAAACGAATGATTCTCTTTTCCTAACAAATTATTTCTTTTTTTTCAAGGTTTTTTAACTTGAAAATGAGGCAGGGTTACGTTACCGTTTTTAAAAGAACAGGAAGCGGGAGATAAGGAAATGGAGAGATGGAGAGGAATGAAAATCGGCCGTTCAAAATTGGCCCTCCTCATTGGTATATCCCTTTTCCTTTTCTCCACGGTCCTTTCCGTGGGGTGCGATAAATCAGAAGAGAAGCCTTTGCAGGCGACGGGGGAGCAGGGCCTTGCCGACTCTGGATCCCCGTCCTACGGGGACCTCCTGATCCAGGGGTCCATCGGCGACGCCAGTAACCTCATCCCCATGCTGGCCTCGGACTCTGCCTCTCACGGTATCTCCGGATTGATCTTCAACGGCCTGGTGAAATATGACCAGAACCTGAACCTGGTAGGTGACCTGGCTGAATCCTGGGCAGTCTCTAAGGACGGGTTGACCATCACCTTTAAATTACGCCAGGGGGTGAAGTGGCAGGATGGGATAGAATTCACGGCCGATGATGTGCGCTTCGGATTTAAGACCATCATCAACCCGAATACCCGTACCGCCTACGCCGGGGATT
>JAOUFX010000366.1 GCA_029857975.1 Deltaproteobacteria bacterium
CCTGGCCGCCCGAATCGCTTTTGTTCCCCGTTTTCCCTGGCTGTTAATGTTCGGGGAATCGAAGCACTCCTTATGGACATACTGACGGCCCCTCAATTTGCTCACCGCCTTTTGACATTTTTAACCGACGAGGTTCTCATCCCCTGGGTCCAGGCCCAGAGGGAAGCCATCGGCCAGCCGCAAGCAAACGGAAGTGGGGCTGATGCTGCCGCCTCCCCACCGATTGTTAATGTTCCCATTTTGGAAGAATTCGTCATGCCTTACGTTGCCCGGATGAATGAAAAGATTGGCCCCGTAATCAGTATGGGCTATTGGGGACAAAGCTATCTCTACAAACAACCCCAACACTTCCGCCGGATGCTGGAACTAATGGCCATGATGAGTCCGAATCTGTTGATGTGCCTCGACCCAGATGTAGCGGAGACCGGCCCTGCCCCATATGTCGAATTTGCTCAGGAAAAGAAGATGCCCTTGATGTTGGGAATTGACACCCATCTCCTGCAGGATGGTCCCATCGAAAAGATTATAGAACGCTGCCGAGGGTATGTCCGGGTTGGAGAAAAGGTGGATCGCCGTTTGATCATCTTTTTTAATGATATTTCGGTCCATACCCCTGCGGACCATGTCCACGCCGCCATTGCGGCCGTGCGCCACTTCGGAAAATACCCGATCGAAGAACTCCCCCGTCATTCTTTTCTGCCTCCCCCAAGGGAATCATTTCCATCTTTTATAGAACGATTTTCTTGCGTCGGCTGACTTCCATTTTCCTGGGGCGGATCTATGGTCTCCAAGGCCATTTTTTTATGAAGGAGGCTTCTCAATGTACGACATCTTGATAGAAAATGGGCGAATCGCGGATGGTGCGGGCAATCCCTGGTTTAGGGCAGATCTGGCTATCCGGGGAGATAAGATCGTCCAAATACGCCCTAAAATTGCCAACCAAGCCAAACAAGTAATCAATGCGACTGGCCTCATCGTGGCCCCCGGATTCATCGATACCCATACCCATTCTGATGTCCGAGTCTTTAAACATCCAGAAGAAGACGCCAAACTTATGCAGGGGATTACCACGGCTTTGATCGGACAGGATGGTTTATCGGTTGCCCCCTTAGATGATATCAATAAAGAGAAGATGATGCTCCGCGTTTCCGGACTTCTGGGGACCTATCTTTCAGAATGGCCTTGGAACTCCATGGCCGAATACTTAGCCGCTTTAGAGTCCTTGCCGCCGGCTACTAATACGATGATGCTCGTACCCCATGGGGCGATCAGGGCCATGGTGGTGGGCTGGGAAAACAGACCGGCCACTCCGGCTGAGCTCGAACGGATGAAACGGATCCTTACCCAGGCATTGGAAGAAGGGGGATGCGGATTTTCCACGGGCCTGATCTACCCTCCGGGAATTTATGCCGACCGAAGGGAGATGACAGAACTGTGTAAAGTGACTGCCAGCTATGGAGGATTTTTTGTCGTCCACATGCGTAATGAAGGCGAGCTGGTACTCGATGCTATGCGAGAGGTAATTGGTATCTGCTTGGAAGCAGGTTGCCCCCTGCACATCTCTCACCTCAAGATAGCGGGAAGGCGTAATTGGGGTAAGGCGGGGGAGGCTCTGGGACTGATTAAGGAAGCGCGAGTCAAACGTTTAGACGTCACCTTTGATCAATACCCTTACCTCGCCGGCAGTACAATGCTCGATGCGGTAATCCCCCCTCGCTTTCACACCGGGGGTACGGCTGAGCTTCTGGAAAGGTTGAAAAACTCCGCTGTCCGGGAGGAGATCCGTCAGGTGCAAGAGAATATAAAACCCGAACCATGGGATAACTGGGTAGATTCTTGCGGCTGGGATGGCATTATGGTCAACTCCGTCAAATCTGCAGCCAACCGCTTTGTCGAGGGGAAGACAATCCCCACGATTGCTCGAGAGATGGGTAAAACCCCTCTGGATGCGGTGTGCGATCTTCTCATAGCTGAGGAAAACGCCGTAACAATGACCTTATTCTACGGGTGTGAAGAGGATGTGAAAGAGATCATGCGCAGCGAATATATGACCCTCTGCTCAGACGGCATTGTTGGAGGAAAACCCCACCCCCGCGTATACGGCACCTGCGCCCGTTTCCTGGGGAAATATGTCCGCGAAGAAAAGGTTCTTACCCTGCCCCAGGCGATTAAACGGATGACCTCTTTTCCAGCCCAGCGCCTTGGCCTCCAGGACCGGGGATTACTTCGCGAAGGGATGGCGGCCGACATTACTATCTTTGACCCGGAAACCATCATTGATAAAGGTACTTATGCCGAACCCAATCAATACCCCATCGGTATAACCTATGTAATTGTAAATGGGCAGGTAGCTATGGAGAATGGTAAGCTCACCGTCCAGAGGGCAGGAAAAGTCATTCGCCGCAGATAGGCGCTTACCACAAGAATTGAAAAAAACTAAAAAAATTATTCGATTCGATAGAAAAATAATGGAGGTAATTTCGATGAAGAAAAAGATTTGTGCGGTCCAATTCGGATGTGGCCCCATTGGTTGCGCGGTAGCCAAGTTAGCCCTGCAGCGGCCCGATATTAAGCTGGTAGGGGCAGTGGATATAGACCGGGAGAAGGTCGGAAGAGACCTGGGGGAACTTATTGGTTGGGACAAGAAACTGGGGATCCGTATAACCGATGATGTAGATCGCCTCTTGTCCAAAAATAAAGTAGACGTTGTATTCCATCAAACCAGCTCCTCCCTTAAAACCGTTGCCCCCCAGCTGACCAAGCTGCTGAAATGCGGGGTGAACATCGTCTCCACCACTGAGGAGTTAGCCTATCCGTATCATAGCCATCCCAAGCTCGCAGCTGAAGTTGACCGGGTCGCCAAAGCCAACGGAGTCACCGTTTTAGGTACAGGGGTCAATCCCGGCTTTCTTATGGACAGCTGGGTTCTGTTCATGACGGCTGTCTGCCAGGAGGTGAAGAGGGTAAAAGCCATAAGAATCCAGGATGCCCGCAGCCGTCGTCTTCCTTTTCAAAAAAAGATCGGCGCCGGCTGTACTCCGGAGGAATTTCAAAAACTGGTGGATCAGGGAACCCTGAGGCACGTGGGAATTACCGAATCTATATCTATGATTGCCGCTGGCTTAGGTTGGAAACTTGATGATATTACTGAAACCATCGAGCCAGTGATAGCCAAAAAAAGGGTAAAGAGCCAATACATCACCGTTGGCATAGGACAAACCGCAGGGGTTCGGCAGTTGGGTCATGGATTCACAGGAAGGGAAGAAGTCATTACTTTAGAGTTTGAGGCTTCTTTAGGAGCTCCGGAGTCCTACGATGCCATATATATAACCGGCAATCCGAATATGGAAGTAGTAATCAAAGGGGGCACCCACGGGGACATAGCCACGGCCGCCATTACCGTCAATTCTGCCCGCCGCGTCGTCGAGGCGCCACCCGGACTCATCACCATGAAAGACCTGCCGATTGTAATATGTACTCCCTGAGAAGGGCTTCCTCGAGGATTGTCAAGGTCTGATCAGCAAACCTGTGGTCAGTAGGGTGACCAGAATTTAGAAGCCAGGAACTAAAATCCATGAAGTCTCGGAGGAAAAAATGAAAATTCAAAATGTCGCCGTGATCGGAACGGGGATGCTCGGTACCCAAATCGCCATCCAGGCCGCCTGCCACAATTATAGCGTTACGGCTTTTGACATCGATGCCGCCTCTCTTGGGCGGGTGCTCGAGCGGTTAAAAATCCGTATGCAGAATTCATCTCGCCAGCCCACCATCCCCTGGCCGCAGATGAAAAAGGGCGCCAGGAGGGTCAAACAATGCGCCAGTCTAAAGGAGGCGGTGGCCGGAGCCGACCTGGTCATTGAGGCTGTTCCCGAGGACCTGGCCCTAAAGCGGAAGGTGTTCAAGCAGCTGGATATCCTGACCCCAAGGAAGACCATTCTGGCCACCAACAGTTCTTCCATCCCGGTCTCGCGTATGGAGAAGGCCACAGGCCGCCCGGAGAAATGCCTGAACATCCATTTCTACTCCCTTGACCAGGGGAGGAATATCGTTGATGTAATGGGAGGAACCCGCACCCTGCCCGGCATCATTAAAACCGGCAAAGAATGGGTCCAATCCATCGGCTGCATCCCTCTGACGGTGAAAAAGGAGATCCTCGGCTTCTGCTTCAATCGAATCTGGCGGGCGATAAAGCGGGAGGCCCTTTATATGTGGGCCGGGGGGTATGTGGATTTCAGGGATGTCGACCGGGGCTGGATGAACTGGAGCGGTATGTCACCGGGGCCTTTTGGCCTTATGGACGGCGTAGGTCTCGATGTAGTTTATGATATTGAAATGGTTTATTACAAGGAATCCGGCGACCCGAAGGACCGGCCGCCGAAAGCCCTAAAGGCGATGATCAATCGGGGAGAACTCGGAGTGAAGACCGGCAAGGGGTTTTATACCTATCCTGACCCGGAGTTCAGGCGCCCCGGTTTTTTGAAGGCATCGTCGTAAAGGAGGACCTTTCCTT
>JAOUFX010000367.1 GCA_029857975.1 Deltaproteobacteria bacterium
GTCCGAGGCTTTGGGGATGGCTTGGCCCGGATCCGCCCTGATCCCGGCGAGCCTGGCCGATATCGGTCGCCTGTCCCGCCAGGCTGGCCGGCAAATTATGGAATTGGCCCAAAAAGGAATTCGCCCCTCCGAAATCCTCACCCCGGCGGCATTCGAAAACGCCATAAAGATTCACGCCGCCATCGGAGGATCGACCAATGCCCTGCTCCATTTGCCGGCGATCGCCCATGAATTGGGTTTCAAGGTTGAGGCCGAACAATTCGACCAGCTGAACCGCGTCATCCCCTACCTCACGAATATTCAACCTTCCGGCGAGTATCTGACCGAGCTTTTCTGGTATGCCGGCGGGATTCCTCGCGTTCAAAAAGAACTCCGGGGAGTCTTAGATTTAAAAGTCATGACCGTTACGGGGAAAACCCTGGCGGAAAATCTGGAGCAATTGGAAAGGGAAGGTTTTTTCCGAAGAGGTGAAGGATATCTGGCCAATTATAAAGTAAAGCGGGAGGATATTATTCGGCAGGCCGAGAACAGCAAAGGAGCCGGGTCTATCGCCGTTCTCAAAGGAAATCTTGCCCCGGAAGGGGCGGTGGTCAAATACTCCGCGGTAGCCTCTGACATGTTGACCCATGAAGGGCCGGTCCGGGTGTTCAACCGCGAGGAAGACGCTTTCCAGGCCATTCTTCAAGGAAGAATCCAGGCTGGTTCGGTCATTGTCATTCGCTATGAAGGGCCCCGGGGCAGCGGCATGCCGGAAATTCTGGCCACTACCGAAGCCCTGGCGACCAATCCGGATCTGCACAACACGGCCATCGTAACGGACGGAAGATTCTCGGGAGCAACCCGGGGGCCTTGTATCGGCCATGTATCACCCGAAGCAGCTCGAGGCGGTCCGATTGCCGTTGTGGAAGATGGGGACTTAATTTCCATCGACATCCCCAGCCGAATTCTTTCTATTGTGGGTTGTGCTGGAAAAAAAATGAATCCCCAGGCCATTCAAGCTGTCATGGCTGAGCGCCAGAAGCGTTGGCAACGTCCGCTTTTTGAACACCCTCGAGGGATTCTCCAACGGTACTCAACCCAAGCGGCTTCGGCGATGCGAGGAGCTTACTTAATGAATGAGGAGGAAAGGAGGTGAAAAAAGCAAAAAGGCAAAAGCTGCTTCATTAGCAAAACGGCATTGGATTAATTCGTTCGTTGCAGAAATTTTAAAGAAAGAGAGGTAAGGGAATGAAAAAGTCAATTTGGTTGATTAGTTTTATCTTTCTATTTTCCCTCTTGGGAATCAGCGTAGCTTCGGCTAAACCCATCGTCGGGCTGTTGTTTCCCATCTCCGGGGCCTTCTCGGCCATGGGGACGGATATGAAGCAAGGGGCGGAACTGGCCATTGAGGAGATCAACGCCAAAGGTGGCGTGCTGGGGAAAAAGGCCGAGGTCATGATCGGCGACGATGAACTGAAGCCTCCTGTCGCCCTGAGAAAGTACAAGGAAATGGTTGATGGTGAAGGGATAAAGGTAATCGGCGGCACGCTCTCGGGAGGGGTCTCCGTGGCGGTCAACGAGTGGGCCTGCAAAAACAAAGTTCTCTACATGGCCTTTTGCTGGACCAGCATGCCCTTAGGGAAAGAATTCTGTGGGTATGGTTTTGTCTCCGGAATGATTCCCTATCAGGGGGGCGTGGCCACGGCGAAATACGCCTTCCGGAATTTGGGAAAATCCTGGATGAGCGTGACCCAGGATTATCGTTTCGGACACGACCAACTGCAAGCCTGGATGGTGACCAGCGAGAAGATGGGCGGCAAGTTTCTCGGAAACATTTACTCCCCCATGGGACAGGTGGATTACTCGGCCCACATTCCGCGCATCGTTGCGACGAACCCGGACATTCTGGTCATCAATGTATACGGGCAGTCCATGGATGCCTTAATCAAGCAGATCAGTGAAGCCGACCTGCACACCAAGAAAATCAAATTCATCACCCCCAAGAGCCACCTTACCACGATCAAGGGTGTGGGTGCCGTTTACAACGAAAATTTTTACGGCGCCCATTCGTTCTACTGGACGATGCAGGACCAATTTCCCAAGGCCAAACCGTTCGTAGAAGCCTACGGAAAGAAGCATGGCGTGCCTCCCTCCCAGGATTCCGAAGGCGGATATACCGGAACCCGGTCTCTGCTCGAGGCCATAAACAAGGCGGGGACGGCGACGGACGTGAACAAGCTGATCAAAACCCTCGAGGGGTTCAAAATGGACTACAACAAGGGCCCCGAAGAATACCGGGCCTGCGACCACATGCGGACCACCAGCATGGTCATCGTTCGCGGCATCGGGGCCAAGGCCTCGGGGTGGAACTATGGGGATGTGGTGGCTAACCTGCCCGCGTCCGAAACCCTGGAAAGCTGCGAGAACAACCGGAAAGACGTGTACGGGAAGGTCAAGCTTCCGGGCAAATAAGGAATCAACGGAGAGGCTTGGGGTTTCCCCAAGCCTTTCAAACGGGTAAGGAACAGACATGGAACTTACTTGGAACCTCATCGTCACGCAAATTCTCTTCGGTCTCGCCCTTGGAGCGGTTTATATTTTAATGGCCTGCGGGCTGACGATCATCTTCGGTCTCCTGGACGTAGTGAACTTTGCCCACGGGACGTTCTACATGCTTGGGGCTTTCGCCGCCTTTGTGACCATTTCCCTCTTCGGCAACTTCTGGCTCGGGTTGGCTTTTTCGATTATCATCGTGGGCCTGATCGGGTGGATCACGGAATCATATTTGATAAAGCCCCTTTATGGAAAAGATCCTCTGTACCCCCTGATGCTGACCTTCGGTTTTTCCGTGGCCGTTACGGACCTGATGCGGGCGATCTTCGGGACAATTGGAAAGATTATCCCCCTGCCGAAAATCTTCGCCGGGTCCCTGATGTGGGAAGGGATTTTCCTTCCTAAGTACCGGGTCTTCATCATCTTCCTTACATTGGCGGTTTTGATTTTTCTCTGGTACTTCCTCAAAAGAACAAACCTGGGAATGATCATCCGCGCTGCCACCCGGGACAGCCTCATGGTCCGCACCCTCGGGATCAACGTGCCCCGAATATGGACTTTCGGTTTCGCCCTGGGGGTTGGATTGGCAGGGCTGGCCGGAGGGGTGAATTCCACCATTCTTCCGGCGCTTCCCGACATGGGCGTGGAGATGACCATTGAATGTTTCGTAGTAGTGGTGATCGGCGGACTGGGAAGCCTGGGAGGGGCGATCCTGGGGGGATTGATCATCGGACAGGTGATCAGTTTCGTCTCCCTCCTGGCCAGCGACTGGTCAAACGTGGCGATTTTCTTGACCATGCTCTGCATTCTCCTGGTCCGGACCCGCGGCCTCTTCGGGGAAGCCGGGCGATTATAAAATTCAAAAAGATCAGGTGTGGATAAAATGAAAGTCAACAAGAATACAAATGCCGGTTCCAAAACCGGTAGCCGGACCATCTGGATCACTCTCCTGGTGTTTTTAGTGGCGCCCCACATCATCTCCACTCCCCTGATGACGGAGATCATGATCTTCGGTCTGTTTGCCTTAGGATTCAACCTCCTCTTGGGCCATACCGGAATCCTGTCCTTCGGCCATGCCGCCTATTTCGGCTTGGGCTGTTACGGGTGTGGAATGGCCATCCGCTATTTCGGGGTTTCGGTTTGGATGGGTCTTTTTGTAAGCTTGATTCTGGGGGCGACCTTGGCGGCCATCATCGGAGCCCTGGCCATCAAAAAACGGGGGGTCTATTTTGCCATGATTTCCATGGCGGTAGCCCAGATGTTCTATTTTTTGGCCCTGTCCCCTTTGAAAAAATGGACGGGGGGCGAAGACGGATTGAAATTTATCCCCCCCTTGAGTCTAAAAACCCCCTTTTTCGTGGATCTCCAAAGCCCTCTTCCTCTCTACTATTTCGTTTTTTTCGTCGTCGGGCTTTCAATTCTGATCATTTGGCGGATTCTGAATTCGCCCTTCGGCCGTCTCCTTCAGGCAATCCGGGAGAATGAAACCAGGACGATTGCTTCGGGGTACAACGTGACCATGGCCAAGTATATTTCCCTGGTTTTTTCCGGTCTCTTTTCCGCTCTCGCAGGAGGGTTATTTTTCGTCTATCTGGGGTATGGACCGTTGCAAACCCTTTTCTGGCTTACCTCCGGGACCATTTTGCTCATGACCATCCTGGGGGGGATGCACACATTCATTGGGCCGGTGGTGGGAGTGGCCGCTTTCCTCTACCTCCAGAATAAGTTCAGCTGGGTCATGGAGCAGTGGGAACTGGTGGTCGGAATCCTGTTCATGGCCCTGATCCTTATCTTCCCGGGGGGAATCGTGGGGACGATCAAATCAAAATATCTAGCCCGCAAAGTTGCTGTTCAAGAAGGCGAAGAGGCGGATTAAGGAAAAGAGTGAAACCCATGGCCTATTTAGAAACCAAAAACCTCTGCAAATATTTTGGAGGCTTGAAAGCGGTCGACCAGGTGAACTTCCAGGT
>JAOUFX010000368.1 GCA_029857975.1 Deltaproteobacteria bacterium
CCATGGAATAGCGGTACGGAACTTTTAAATCCTGGTGGTCTACGATAGGTACCAATCCTTCCAACCAATTTTCCATTTCTGCCCCCGATCAGATTTCAGATTGTAGATTGCAGATTGTTATTTTTTTACATTCCGCATTCCGTAATAAATTTAATAGGACGCAGATTTACGCGGATAACTGCAGATAATTATTTTCTTTTTAATTTATCCTGATAATCTGTGTACATCCGTGTCCAAAAAGGAATTTCCTATACAATTAAATTATTCTTCTATTGCTTTAAAATACAAAATATCCGCCAGATTCCCTTTGCGGTCCTCCCGAAACACGGCCTTCATGCGCATGCCGATTCTGAGCTTATTTAGGTCCGAAGCGGTTACAAAATGTTGCAGCCGGGTAGCAGCACCCTTTAAGGCGATGAATCCGTACCCATAGGGGATCGGGCGTTCCACCCCGGTCATAGGGTCCAGGAATGGAAACTGGACAACGGTGTATCCCCAAAGAGTTCCTTCGTCGCCCATGTCGACCCACGCCCCATTCTTTACGAAACAATACCCACAAGCCGGACGGGGCGGTACAAAGACTTTCTGGCACTTCGGGCAACGAATGCCCATGATGCGCTTATGATCCCTGAGCTGTTTTAAAAAATAGCTGGCATAACGCCCCGCTGAATAATCATAGGGGAATTTCGCATCGAACTCAGCTAATAAGAGAGAGCCGCCTTTTTCATTCATCTCCATTACCTCCTATTCCGGCGTTGCCGGAGCCCCCTCGCCCTCCCCTTTCTTCGCGGGGGTGGAGGGATGGGGCATATTCAATCAATAACTAAGGGGTCCTGGAAAGGATCATCACATCCGACCACCAGCTTCCGCCGAACCCCGTAGCCAAGGAGCGATTTACGTTGGACACTTGCCGTTTTCCGCCTTTACCCATTACCTGGATGGCCGCCTCAGCCACGCGGATCATGGCCGTGGCCCCGATACAATTGGTGGACAAAACCCCGCCGGAGGGATTCACCGGCAGCGCCCCATCCATATAAGTTGTCCCGGAATCGATCAACTTCCCTCCTTCTCCAGGCCCGCAAAATCCCACTGCTTCGTACCAGGAAAGCTCCGCAAAGGTACACGGCTCATACAGCTCGGCGACATCCAGGTCGCGCAGCGGATCTTTGATTCCGGCAATTCTGTAGGCTTCTTCGGCCGCGGACCGCAAAGTCCTCAGATCGGCCACCATCTCCAAATCTCCCCCGAAAGGTTGATCGTGACGGGTTGCTCCGGCAATCACCCACGCCGGATTCTGGCTGATTTTTTTCGCTTTCTCTTCCGCAGCAAAGATCATGGCACAGGCCCCATCGGAAGTCGGGCACATATCCAGCATCTTGATGGGGTAAGCCAGCATCTTTGACTTTAAAACCTGTTCCACGGTAAGGTCCAGTTTCAGATGGGCATGGGGATTATTTAAGGCGTTCTTGCGGTTCTTCACCGCCACTTTGGCAGCTTGCTCCTCGGTGATGCCGTATTTATGCATATAGGCCGTAGCCGAAGCGGCAAAAGAGCCGATCGCCCCCGACATCGTTGCCCGCTCCCAGAGCGGATCAGCCTGGAAGATCAAGCCCGCCGTGGTTTCTCCCTCGGATTGCTTTTCCCAGCCGATGGTCATGACGGTGTCAAAGAGCCCCGAAGCCACGTGATAATACCCGGCGAGGGCCAGGGAGCTCCCGGTGGTTCCACCCGTCGTAATCTTCATCCCGTGCTTGAGGAAAGAGCCGGCGCCGTCCACGGACCACATTTCCGTAAAGAAGATCCCCTCAAAATGCTCCATGTTGCCGATGACTACGCCGTCGATGTCTTCCATGGTCATATGGGCGTCATCCAGGCAGCGCCGCACCGCCTCGTTGATCATTTCGACGATATTTACATCCGGTCGTTTGGAGCGATGGTCTGTTTGGCCCGTAGCCACGATAGCCACGTTTCTCTTCGATCTCCTGGCCATGGCCTCACGCCTCCCTTTCCAGGATAATCACGCATTGACCCTGCCCGCAAGGCCCGCAGTGACCCTGAGCTAATCCTCTTTTAGCCCCTTCCACCTGGTGTTGCCCCGCTTGGCCCATGAGCTGCAAGGCCGCCTCGGCCACCCGCACCGCCCCGGCCACCGTTACCGGGTTTCCGGATAGAATTCCTCCGGAAGGATTCACGGGCAATTCGCCGTTGAGAGCCGTGATTCCCTTGGCGGTCATTTCTCCGGCTTCACCCCGCTGGCAAAATCCCATCCCTTCCAGCCAGAGAAGTTCCTGATAAGAGTAAAAATCCGAGAGTTCCACCAAGTCTATCTCCCGACGTGGATTGGTAACTCCAGCCATGTTGTAAGCTTTCTTGGCGGCAAGCTCCAGGGACGCCACTTCAGCCAGGTCGCGGTCCCCGAGGTAGAAAGAATCCAGCCGGCTGGCGATTCCGGTGATCCAAACCGGGTTGGGCGACCATTTCCTGGCTTTTTCTTCTATGGCCAATATCATGGCGCAGGCGCCATCCGTAATGGGATAGGCGTCCAAGGCCTTGATCGGATCGGCCAGCATCTCCGAGCTCATCACTTGGCCCACGCTTACATCCATGGCCCGGTGAGGATAAGGATTCTTTCTTCCGTTTTGCAAGTTTTTCACCGCGACCCTGGCGCACTGTTCCTCGTTGATGCCATATTTATGCATGTAACGCCTGGCCTGCATGGCGCAGGTGGCCAGCTCATCAAATCCCAAGATCCTCTGATAGAGCGGGTCGAACATCGCATTGTTGATCAAGTGCGGTGACCCCTCGGACATCTTGCAGTGGGATACGAGCAGGCAGGAATCGTAACAACCCGAAAGGATGCGCATGGCCGCGTAAAAAAAGGCGAAACTCCCATCCATGGCCACTTTGGACTCCGCCCGGAGAACGGAGCCGCAGGCCTCGCTCACCGTGCGGTTGGATATCGTTCTCCCATCCCAGAAGTCCTGGGAGTTGGTAACGATCTGATCCATGTCTTCGATGGTCAACCCTGCTTCTTCCAATACTTTACTGCTGACTTCGAAAACCAACTCGGGATAACTGTCGAAGATTTTACGTGGCTCGTATTTCGTCTGAGAGACGCCCACGATCCCCACGCGATCCGCCATCTCCTCACCCCCTATTTTTTTCTCAGCTCAATCTGCGCCCAATTGTAAAGAAAGAGGAAAAATGTTGCAAGGAGAAAAAAGACCTCATCCTCGCCCGATCGTTGAAATCGCCCCCTCTACCCCGAAAATCCATCGAATCCCCGCTGAAAAGCCCCCAAAACGAACCCAAGATGTTGTGTTAAAATTTCCCTTGACACATAATTCCCCTTTTTTTTATATTCAACCCACCCCAAAGCGAGTTCTTATCAATTGCGCTGCTGCGGATGCTGCAGCAACAAGTCCCCTTCAGAAGTTTTCTCATCTTTCAGATCGAACAGTCTGAAGGTCTATCCTGCATGCAGGTCCAGCCATCAAGAAACCCAAGATTGACTGCCTGCCTTTCCTGTGTTAGTAGTAAACTCTGCCTTTGTTGTAATCAGGTTGGAGAAAGCTTTACTCTTGGCCCTGAAAAAGCATGCTCCCCAACCCTCCATAGGGTATTTCCATGTGGGAAATGGGGGCTGCCTAAGGGGGTGAACGATTAAAATCAGTGATTAGTGTCAGTGTCAGTGAAAAAATTGAAAAAACTGACACTCGCACTATCACCCACACAATTCTTAATTTAAGGAGAAAAAATGAAAGCAATCATTAAAGACAAACCCGAGCCAGGGGCCTCATGGAGGGAGGTGAAAATCCCCAAGCCGGGGCCGAAGGATGTACTCATCCGGGTTAAAGTCGGAGCCATCTGTGGCTCGGACGTACACATCTTTGCATGGGACCCCTGGGCCCAGTCCGTAGTCCCGGGGCTTCCCCATATTCTGGGACATGAATTTGCCGGAGAAGTGGTCGAAGTGGGGAAGGAAGTCCATTACCTCAAGCCAGGTGACCATGTGGCCGGAGAGACCCATATTCCCTGCGATAACTGCTATTTCTGTTTGACTGGGCAGCGCCATATCTGCACGGGAATGAAAGTTTACGGAGTCCACAGCCAGGGAATATTCTCCGAGTACACCACCGTTCCGGAACCTTGCGCAGTGAAAATCCCCCCGGAGATTCCTTTCGTAGCTGCAGCCGTGATGGAGCCATGCGGGGTAGCCGTCCATGGCCTTTCCAAGGGTGTTGTTTCCGGGAAAATCCTGGCTGTTTTCGGCTGCGGGCCTATCGGGTTATTCGGAGTCCAGGCGGCCGTAGCCTACGGGGCGGCGAAAGTTTATGCCATTGATATCAGCGAGAACCGACTGAAAATGGCCCAGTCGTTTGGAGCGATCAAGATTTTTAATGCGGACAAAGACCCGCTGGAAAAGATCATCCTGGAAGAAACCGGAGGGATCGGTGTAGACATGGTCCTGGAGGTTTCGGGCAATCAGAAGGCTTATG
>JAOUFX010000369.1 GCA_029857975.1 Deltaproteobacteria bacterium
GAAGAAATCGAGCGGCACGCCGGTCTTTTGGGCCATCCATTCCAACTGGTATTCGGGCGCGAAATAATTGCCACAGGCCTGGCAGGCTTTCAGCTTGAAATCTCTCCCCCAGATGTGGCGGTTACCATCTTTTTCCGTCATCTGGATCGCTCCGGTGGGGCAAATGAAATGGCAGGCTCCGCATCCAATACAGACCATCGTGGGTTCGACGAAGGGGGTCCCCACTTTTTTGTCCGAGCCGCGACAAGAAAGGCCAATGGCGCTCACGCCGACAGCTTCTTCACAAGTCTTAATGCACAATCCGCACAGGATGCATTTCCAGTGTCCCTCATCCGCCTTAAAGCGGGATTGTTTCACCCCCATTCCGGCAGCCATCTGCTGGATGACTTCGGAATCCGGGCAGCGAGCCAGCAGAAGTTCCAAAACTATTTTGCGGGTGAGCAAAACCTTGGCACTCTGGGTTTGGATTCCCAATCCGTCTTCCACCGGATAGAGGCAGGAAGTTACCAGGCGCGTGCGCTTTCCTTTTTTCACTTCCACCATGCACAGGCGGCATCTTCCCTCCGGCCCCAGGGATTCATTGTAACATAAAGTCGGGATATGTATCCCATGATCACGGGCAACTTCCAGAATGGTCGTGCCCTTCTCAGCTTGCAGTGCAATTCCATCAATCGTGATATTGACTACGGATTTTTCCATGGCTAACTCCAATTTCTATAATTATCAGCCACAGAGATCACCGAGAACACAGAGGAAATAAATTTAAAATTCTAACACCCAAGCCAAAAATATAATGATTCATTTTTATTTTTAGCTTTAAGTGAAATTCTTTCTCTGTGATCTCTGTGGTGAAGGTTTTATTTTTTTACCACCGCGTCAAATTTACAAACGTCATAACAGATGCCGCATTTAATACACTTGGCCGGATCGATCTGGTGCGGTTTCTTGGCCTCACCGGATACGGCCTGCTGCGGACATTCCCGAAAGCAACGGTGGCAACCCGTGCACAGATCTTCCAAGATGGAATAAACGATCAGATCCTTGCAGACCCCGGCCGGGCACCGCTTCTCCTTGATATGCGCCTCGTATTCTTCACGGAAATAGCGCAGGGTGGAGAGTACGGGGTTGGGAGCCGTGCTGCCCAGCGCGCAGAGCGACCCCAGAGTAATGGCTTCAGCCAGCTCCTCAAGGAGGGGGATGGCATCTTCCGCCCCCCGCCCTGCGGTGATGTCCGTTAGAATTTCTTTCATCCGGCGGACGCCTTCCCGGCAGGGCGTGCATTTCCCGCAGGACTCTTCCTCCAAAAATTTCGTAAAATACTTGGCCACATCCACCATACAGTCGGTGTCGTCCATGACGATCATGCCCCCTGAACCCATCATGGACCCGGCCTTGGTAAGTTCATCAAAATCCACGGGCATATCGATGAGCGATTTGGGAATACAACCTCCCGAAGGGCCTCCGGTTTGAACGGCCTTGAATTCCCGGTCTTTGAGAATTCCCCCGCCGATTTTGTAGATAATGTCCCGCAGGGTAATCCCCATGGGTACCTCAACCAACCCTGTGTTTTTAACTTTTCCCACCAGAGAAAAAACTTTGGTTCCCTTACTCCCCTCTGTGCCCAGGGAGGCGAACCATTCTGCCCCGCGCCTAATAATTTCAGGGACGTTAGCCCAGGTTTCCACGTTGTTGAGATTGGTCGGTTTTTCGTAAAGGCCCCGCTCCACCGTGTGAATATACTTAGCCCGGGGCTCGCCGGGCCGGCCTTCGAGGGAAGCCATCAACGCCGAGGACTCCCCGCAGACGAAAGCACCGCCTCCACGATTGATGCGGATATCAAAATCGAAACCATGGTCAAAGATATTCTTGCCCAAAAATCCATATTCTCGAGCCTGCGTTAAGGCAAGGTTCAAGTTCTTCACGGCCAAAGGGTATTCGTTGCGCACGTAAATAAACCCCTGGTTGGAACCGATGGCGAAGCCCCCAATGATCATGCCTTCGATCACGCTATGCGGATCCCCTTCCATGATCGAACGGTCCATGAAAGCCCCCGGGTCACCCTCATCACCGTTGCAAACTACATAACGAACGTCTCCGTGGGCATCCCGGCAAGACCGCCATTTTCTCCCCGCCAGAAAACCACCCCCACCACGGCCACGCAAACCAGACTTCTCAATGGTCTGAATGATCCCTTCGGAAGTCATGGAAGTCAGGGCTTTGCCCAAGCCCGCGTATCCCCCGTTGGCAATGTACTCCCGGATGTCCGTGGGGTCGATGCGGCCGTTATTCCTCAAGGCGATGCGCATCTGGTGCTTGTAAAAAGGAATCTCATCGTGCCGGCTGATTTTCTCCTGAGTTTGAGGATCGGTGTAGAGGAGTCTTTCCACAATTTTCCCTTGGGCCAGAGTCTCAGCCACGATCTCGGCCGTATCCTTTTCCGACACCCGTTGGTAAAAAATATCCATGGGATGTATGGAAACTAAGGGCCCGCGCTCGCAGAATCCATGGCATCCGGTTTTCTTCAAGGTTACCCTTCCATTGAATCCTTGCTTCTTCATTTCCTCGGCGAATGCCAGGGTCACCTGTTCGCTGCCGTTGGAAAGACAGCCGGTTCCTCCACATACGGTAACCTGCAAGGTTCCCGGCTTCTGTTCGGCAAGGATGGATAGACGCAATTTTTCCAGCTTTTCAGGATTTTTAATTTTCTCCATGGGATTTTCCTTCCCCATCGGGTCGGTATTCTTTGACGATTTTGGCAATTTTATCTGCGGTTACCTTCCCATAATTTTTTTGATCTACTCGAACCAACGGCGCCAGGGCACATGCTCCCAGGCAGTTTACGGTTTCCAGGGTAAACTTCATATCGGCGGTCGTATCCCCTGCTTTGGCGTTAAGAATGCGCTCGAAATTCTCCACCAGGCGCTGGCCGCCACGCAGATGGCAGGCGGTTCCCAGGCAGACATGAATCTCATGTTCCCCTCGCGGCACAAGGCTGAAAGACTTGTAAAACGTCGCCACCGCGTAGGCCTGGGTAACGGGAATGCCCAAGCGTTCGACCACGCGGGAAATCGCCTCTCGCGGCAGATACCGGTATTCCTGCTGGATATCCTGAAAAATACCGATGAGCGAGCTCTTCTCAGCATTGTACCGATCAATGATCTCATCTACTTTATTCCAATCCATTTCTCTCTCCAATTTCCTCTTTCTTCAATTTCGCATTCTGCCTTCCGCAATTAACATATTTTCCCAACAAAAATCCGCCATCCGCATTCTACTTTCCGCATTCAACGACTGGACTTGGTTTTTAAATTCTCATATTCGGCCGTCACCCTCTCCTGGATTTTGGCGATCAGCTCCGGAGTTAGATGGCGGAAGCGTCCCTGGCCCTGCAAGTAATCACTCACCGGCCGAAGTTTCGGAAAATCAATGGTTATTCCGTACTTTCCCCGCTCCACCTCATAAAGGGGGAAAACCCCGGTTTCTACGGCCAAACGCCCATAACGGATGGCCTGGTCCGAAGGAACTCTCCATCCCGTGGGACAGATCGAGAGAATATGGATGTACGAGGGGCCCTGGATGGATTTAGCTTTTTGAACCTTGGCCATAAGATCAAAGGGGTAACTGGAACAGGCCGTAGCCACGTAAGGAATGTCATGGGCCGCCGCGATGGCCGCCATGTTCTTTTTCCAGGTCATCTGCCCGAAACTCACCTTGCCCGCGGGAGAAGTGGTGGTCATGGCTCCGAAGGGTGTGGAACTGGACCTCTGGATGCCCGTGTTCATATAGGCTTCATTATCGAAACAGCAATAAATCATGTCATGGCCTCGCTCCAGGGCTCCGGACAAAGCCTGAATGCCGATGTCCGAAGTCCCCCCATCCCCGCCCATGGCTACAGCCTTGATCGGTTTCTGGGAAATGCGGCCTTTGCGCATGAGAACTTTCAGCCCGGCCTCCACTCCCGACCCCACGGCGGCAGCGTTTTCGAAAGCCACATGGATCCAGGGAACATCCCAGGCGGTGGTAGGAAAGGCCGAAGAAATAATCTCCATGCATCCCGTAGCGTTGGCGATGACAATATTCTTTCCCAAGGCCTTGAGCACATAACGGACCGCCAGAACTTCGGCGCATCCCTGGCAGGCCCGGTGACCGGGAACAATGGGTTCCTTCGTGGAAATCAATTTGGGAACATAGACCTGATATTTATCCATAACGCACTCCGTTCTAATGCAAAACGCCAAATGAAAATTTTATTCTTTCTTGCTCTACCTTTTAAATCTAATAGGACGCAGATTTACGCAGATAACCACAGAAACAAAAAAGACGCTATGCGCACAGCGCTAAGCGCTAAGCGGCTTTCTGTATACATCCGTGTCCAAAAAGGAATTTCCTCTGCAATTTAATCGGCCATGTACTATGTCTGACTATTCCCGAATTCCAATCATGGTAAATTCTTCCACCTGCCTCTTGCGCTTCATCTTTAAGGCCTGTTGAATCATAT
>JAOUFX010000370.1 GCA_029857975.1 Deltaproteobacteria bacterium
TGGCCAAGGCATGATCGTGGTAGAACTGCAGCCGGGCGCTCTGCGCGTTGGTGTAGTAGAAGGTCATGCATCCACTTTCCAGAGCGTCGCATTCAGTGCCCATGTCAGGTACGTTCCGCACGCTGTGGCCCTTGGGATATGGCGTAGGCCCCGTTCCATCCATTGATGTCTCACCCGCGGGCGTAATCCACTGGTGGACGTTGCCGTCGCTGATCCAGACGGTGTTGTTGCCGTGGAGGTGGACAGCGGCCCGGTTTTGTGTATACCTTTCACCCGCCGTGCCGGGCAGAGCCGGCCCGTACCCGGCGCCCATCACGGTTTCGTCCGTCGGAATGAAGAGGTCACCCGGCCGGGTGCCATCGGGGCCCACGGCTCCCTTTGGAAGCAGGTTGTAGAACTTGAAGCGAATCGGCTTTGGGTCGCCCGCTGCTCCCAGGCCGCGCGCTCTTCCTTGTGCAATGATGACAGGGCCCAGGAAATGGGGTTTGTCGTAAGCCTTGACCTGAGTTGTTGTGCCCGGGAAGTAAATTGGGCTTCCGTCGAGGTAAGTCAGTGGATAAGCGGTGCCTGGCGGAGTAGTTGTAAGTGGATAGATCTGCACATACCCGCGCATCCTGGTCGGCGGCAGGTTCGTGTGCATTCTTTCCGTATACTCGACCAGGGCGATTTCGTAGTAGTCCGCGGAACAGTTAACGCTCGCCGTGCACCCTAAAGGCCAACCTACTGGTGTGGCCACCGGAATGTATTGGCCAAGGTTGTTCTTATTAGGGAGGCCAGTGCCGGGGTTTATGCCAATTCCAGGCAGTCCGTCGACGAACTTGAGCATGCCGCCGGTGAGGGTGCCACCTATGGTCGCGTCAGCAATTGCGCCTGTGCCCGGGGGTGGCGGGGGATCGATGGTGACCACCGGAGCAGCAAAACCGGTGCCGTATCCGGCAAGCGGTACTGTGATGTCTTGGATGGTACCACCTGCCATGATTATGTCTCCCGGTGGCACGGTGAATGTTACACCTGGGAGGTAAGCATCATCGATAGTAACAGTTGGCGTGCCGATATACCCAGTTCCTCCATCCACTATCGTGACCTTGGTGACAGCACCCTTGGGCAGAGGGCTGAAAGCCCAGTTGCCGTAGGGGCCGAAATAGTGCGGCACCCCGCCCGGGTCCGCATAGGGTGGTAATTGGGCGAAAGCGCCTACGGGTGCCTGGGCAACGATTACGGCTACCAAACTTATAAAGATTAGCAACTTGATCTTACTCATTTTTTTCTCCTTTCGTGCTTGCTCAGTTCGTTCCACCCTGCTGGGGTGCCTGGGAAGCGGGTGCGGTTACTGGTGTCTGGGCACCAAACCCGGCTATCCCGGGTTTAAGACCGAGTTGTCTGGCGCGCTTTGCGGCGGCCTTCTGCTCGGAGGGTAACGGTTTTCCTAAGTATTTAGCCACGTCGTCTGTGGTGACTGGTTTTCCAGGTTCGGGTTTGGGGCCCTTTTCTTGCGCAAAAGCATCGCCAGATGACCAGGCAAAGACAGCGGCTACCATTATCAAAGCCATAAAGATCAAAAATTTGTGCTTATTCATGTTATCTATCCTTTCGTGTTTATTTGATTTGATGTTCTTGTCGGTCTTTTGTTGACAATACACCTTATCCTACCTTTAGTTCTTCTGCTTCATCACCTCCTCTAATGAGGAAATAAAAGTGTCAGTGTGTGTGTCAGTGCCCCCCCTCACCCCCTCCCTCTCCCCACCAGGGAGAGGGGAAGTAAGGAACATGGTTTTAATGTGCATCTATATTTAACTTCGCCGTTGAAGTCCTTCCTCCATGGGTGATCTTCACCGCGATGATCCAGGGGCCCGACATGATGAAATTCATCGTCGCCTTGTACTTCTCTCCTTTTAACTTGGCATCCGTGATGTAATTCATGGGCCCCATTCTTGGCATGGGCGGGATATACTAATTTACCAGGACCTTAGCGTCTGTAACACGCTTACCTCCAGCGTCTTTTATTTCTATTTCGATATTGTTATCACCAAGGAAAGGCGGGTATCGGTCAATCTTTACTTCAGCCTCGTATTCCCCTGCTTTCCTCTTTAATTCATAAGCTCTGGGATTGGCTATGCTGGGTATTAATAAAAGAAGGGCTAATCCGAATACGAACCATTTGGGCATGAGAGATCCCTTTGTGACCTTTTTTATATGGTACCCCATTTAATCACTAAGCCTCGTTAAGAGTAAATAGGGTGAACACTGTATTTTTCGTAAAAAAATAATGTATTTCTGTGGTGCGCCGTGATGCTATATCTCCCCTGTATACAAGTCGAGCAAAATCTATGCCGATAAATTCCATCGATATTCCCGTGAATATTTACTGTTTTATAACCCATTGAAATCAAAAAGATCGCGAAATTTCGGAAAGGCGGCATGTTGTTTTCAGCAACTCTCCTTAAGCAAAAAAATGGGAAAAATATTTCTTTTTTTCCCGAAAAGGTTCCCTTTTTATGGAAATCCTTACATGAGTAAAAAGGTTTATTTCAGGAACAAATATGGGGTGAATACTGTATTTTTATACCATATCCTTTTCTTGAGCATTTTAGGCGCAGCATATCCTCGCACATTCGTCCGCCTTGACTTCAGGGTCCTTGGAGAAGGCTCTGGGCTCAACAGCAACAGGATAAAGATGAATATGCTCAATCTCTTCATCATCATTTATCAGGCTCCATTTCATTCCCATCCTTTCAAAATATCCAGTTTTTATTGAAATCCGCCGGGGTTTTTTGTAGGATAGTGTTTACTTCCCGTTTTCGCCGCGAACGAATTTCACGATGCAAATTCGTTCTGCCGATCGGGGAGTTGATCAAAACGCATTAAATTCATCCGCAAGAAAGGAGGTGAAAGGGTATCTTCTGAGGCGCGGCGGCCCTTCTGCCCGTGTTACAGGGGAAAGGGCGTGTCTGCATGCGGCCACAAAAAATAAAACGATAGGGGGGCAATCCGATGAAAAAGTTGGGATTAGGTTTACTGGCAGTCGCTTTCATTCTTCTGAGCACTCATCTTGTTTTTGGCCAGGAGGACATTCAAAAATATTCGTCGTGCAAATATTGCGGTATGGATCGGCAAAAATTTGCCCACAGCAGGATGCTCATCGAATATGACGATGCGTCGTCCGTGGGGACCTGCAGCATCCATTGTGCGGGCGTTGACCTCGCTTTAAACATCGACAAGACGCCCAAGGCGCTCCACGTGGGAGACTACGGTTCGAAAGCCTTGATCGATGCCGAGAAGGCCTCGTGGGTGATCGGTGGAAGCAAGATGGGGGTCATGACCAAAAGGGCGAAGTGGGCCTTCGCAAAAAAGGAAGATGCTGAAAAATTTGTCAAAGAAAACGGTGGCGAAATCGGCACCTTCGATGTCGCTATGAAGGCAACCTACGAAGACATGTATGCCGACACCAAGATGATACGGGAAAGAAGGAAGATGAAGAGAATGCAGAAGAAGTGATCGTGTTAGTGTGAGTGGGAGTGTGAGTTTTTCCGAAAACTGGAGTTTCGCATCTTGCGGTGGCACCGAGCAATGATGTTTTAGGATCATCTAAAATGAGGCGCGAAATCAAAAAGGTGAAGGTTTCTTTTTTCTTTTCCCTTTTCCTAACACTAACACTCTCACTCACACTTTTATTTTCACTTTCCCACAGCGGCGAAAGAAAACCGGTCAAACCATCTCCCAGGGACAAATGCCCGGTCTGCGGGATGTTTGTTGCAAAATATCCTGACTTTCTTGCCGAGATCCTGTTCAAGGACGGGTCCCATGCCTTTTTTGACGGAACGAAGGACATGTTCAGGTACTATTTCAACCTGAAACGATATAATCCTTCGAAGAGGCTGGAGGACATCGATTCCATCTACGTCACCGACTATTACAGTTTAACCTTGATCGACGGACATCAGGCTTTCTACGTGACGGGAAGCGATGTCTACGGGCCCATGGGAAGGGAGCTTATCCCGCTCGAAAAAGAAGGGGACGCAAAGGAGTTTATGAAAGACCATAAAGGTCAGTCCATTCTGAAATTAAAGGACATAACCCACGAGATGATCGGGCTCCTGGATTAGAAATGTCTGGTTAGATTTTAACTGACACTAACACTGACACAGACACTTTTTCTTAATTTTTATGAGAAAGTCTAACCTCTTCTTGATATACCTCGCCATCAACATCATCCTCCTCTTCCTCATGTTCACCCATGCCTCGCTTAAGAAAGAGGCTGACCTGCGGTCCGTTGAGGAGAAAATGGAAATGGTGAAGAGGCTTGAACTCACCGACCTCTGCCTCTTCACGGAGGCGAGCTATACAAGGCACTTATCTCAGGCTGATTTTAATACGCCCTTTCAGGATGCACCTTTGTCCCTGGAGCATTTTCCATCCGGTGCCCTCGTCATGCCCCCTTATAAGAGATAAGGGAGATGGGGAGATGGGGAGATGGGGA
>JAOUFX010000371.1 GCA_029857975.1 Deltaproteobacteria bacterium
ATACCAGCCTTTTTTAATAAGGCGTTAAAAGGTTCAGCGCTCCCATCCATGATGGGAACTTCGGCGGCATTCATTTCTATTTCGGCGTTATCGATTCCCAGTCCCGCAAAAGCGGCCATAAGGTGTTCAACCGTTGAAACTTTGACTCCATCGATTCCCAAGGTTGTTGCCAGAGTGGCGTCTACCACATTCTCTATGTGTGCTTTTATCCTAACGTTTTGCGGTAAATCTTTACGGATAAAAACAATGCCGCTATCAGGGGCACTAGGGCGGATGGTTAAATTACAGGGGATTCCGGTATGTAAGCCAATTCCTGAACACTCTACTTTATTTAAAACCGTGGTCTGGTATAACATTATTTCAGCTCCTTGTCGGGCTTTCATATTTTAAATGAATAATTTTAGCAATTTTAATGCCATAAACTAAGAAAATACGTGTTTTTTTTGATAAAATGTTTCTACGTCGAAACATTCCGATAGTAAAAGTTTTTAAATCCTATAAATTTTTAACACCCTGAAGATGGAAGGTTTTTTATCCTTGGCCACAGAAAATTGTGGCAAACCTGACACAATCCTTTTCTAATCTATTGTTTTTTTGCAACCTTTTTGATGGACTCGTAAAAAGTCCTTTTTGTTCCACTTTCGTCATTCCCGCAAAAGCGGGAGTCCAGTTAATCCAAGTAGTTTTGTCCCGCCATAGGCGGGACTGCTTGCGCAGGAGTGAAGGGTTCTCTGGCTTTTTACGAGATCATCTTCATTAAAAAAAACAAACAATAGGGAAGGAAGATGCTTCAGCGTGCGCGATGGCGATGGGTTCAATATACCTTAAAATTGACAGGAAAAACAACTTTTTTCTCCTCTATTGGGGTCCTGTCTTCTGGGCCTGCGGGGCTTGGCGAAACCCGGCTTTGATCGCTTCCTGCTCAGTGTCAAACTCCACCCGGTGGACGGGGTCCATATTTTCGTAACCTTTTATCCCTGGAAGATAGTAGAATTTGTTCTTTCGGTTTCCAATGATTTTGCCTTCTTTGGGGGTTTCCAAGCTTTTTTTCTCAGCCTGCGGATTGAAACTATGCTCATTTTTTAAGCTGGGCGGATGGTTTTCCATCTCCTTAAGGAGATGATGAATATATAAGGAAAGGCTTAAGGCAACGAGCACGATGCCCAATTGTATAATAATACTTCGGCGATAACGTTTCTCAACTTTGGGCAGAGAATTTTTTTGAGGTTCCTTCTCTGGTTCCTGGATTTCTTCAACCGCGGCAGGAACCGCAGGGAAAAGGGATAACTGCCGGAAGGTTTCTTTACGGCCTGCCAGCGCGGATTGAATTTGATAACGTCTTAAAACTTCTTCTGGATTTAAGCCTAAATATCGGGCATACCCTTTCAAAAATCCCAAGATGAATTCCCTTTGGGGGAAAAACTGAAAATCATCCTTCTCTAAAGCTTCTAAGAAGGGGAGGCTGATTCGTGTGCCCCCGGATAACTCCTCCATTGACACGCTTCGAGATTCCCGTTCCCTTTTCAAATACTGACCAAGCGTTTCGGAATAGTGCCCCCTCATGTTCATTCCCAAAAATGGATCGACTGCCCTGAATGACTCAATCTATTTCACCTCGTCCAAACCAATTTTTTGGGGTTGGTGAGGTTTTCCTCTCTCCCTTTCATTCCCTTTTCAGGTCGCTCCCTTTTATCCTTCCTGGATCATATCCCTTAGGATCAGTCTTCAAAATCACATTCTCGGCTTGCCAATGGCCCTTTAAAATTAAGTTGAAGAGCTCAATGAGGTTTAAACTAAAAATTTGATCTCTTATAACACACGGTCCCGCAGGTTTACAACAAAAACATGCTCTTAAATTTAGCCCAGGAGCATAATAACACCGAATTGTTAGAGGCGGTTGAATGATTCGAACGGCCCGCCAAGAATGCGAGGGTCAGGAAAGGGGAATAGGCCTTGAGGATCCATTGCGCGATTTTGGGGTTTTTTATCGATCAAGAGACGGTCTGCGCAGCATCGGGGAATCATTCTATCTGCCGGAAGTGCCTGAACCAAGGGAACGCGCTGAAGCCCAGTGGCCATACCCATCAGCATTCCATTAAGAGGGACAGTCAAGCAATCCCAAAACGTGTCGCTCAATTGGCCATGCTGCAAACGCTGCCCTCACCGGACTGTCTTCAACACATAGGGCGCGGAAGAAATGGTCTCCACACCCCCGGCAATGATTACGTCCGCCTCTCCCAGCCTGATCATCTGGAACCCGGATACTATGGCCTGCATGGCCGAATTGCATTGCCGCTGAATCGTAAAAGCTGGAACGGTTATCGGCAGGCTCATCTTCAAAGTGGCCGTGCGTGCGGTGTATTGAAATGAACCCTTTCTTACCCCTTGACCCCTTGCATCTTTTTTCAAAGTGGTATGTTTCCGTGTTTTCGCCAGGGGTTGGTATCGACCTTGGTCTTCAGGATATCCAATGCCTGGATGATTTTGGGACGGGTCTCCTCCGGCTCAATGATTTCATCGACATATCCCAATTCCGCAGCCTTGTAAGGGCTCGCAAATTTCATCTGGTATTCCGACACCAGCCTCTGGTGGGTCTCTTTCGCATCTTCAGCCTCTTTGATCTCGTTCCGGAAGATGATATTGACCGCTCCTTCGGCGCCCATGACGGCAATTTCGGCCGTGGGGTAGCAGTAATTGATGTCCCCCCGGATGTGTTTGGAGGACATCACATCGTAGGCCCCGCCGTAGCCCTTTCGGGTGATGATCGTAATCTTGGGGACCGTGGCTTCACAGAAGGCATAGAGGAGTTTGGCCCCGTGCCGGATGATGCCCCTGGACTCCATGTCAATTCCCGGAAGAAAGCCGGGGACATCGACAAGGGTGACGAGGGGGATATTAAAGCAGTCGCAGAAGCGGACGAACCGGCCGGCTTTCACGGAAGAGTCAGGGTCAAGCGATCCCGCCAACCAGTAGGGTTGGTTGGCAATAATTCCTGCGGGCATTCCGTTGAAGCGGGCGAAGCCGACAACGATGTTCTTTGCCCAATCCTTCTGGACTTCAAGGAAATATCCATGATCGACCACTCCAAGGATAATCTTCTTCATGTCATAGACTTTTTTGGAATTCTCAGGGACGACTGTTTTTAAAAATTCGTCCATCCGGTTGGGGTCGTCCGAGCAAGGGATTACGGGCGGTTTCTCACGATTGTTTTGGGGGAAGAAGGCGAGGAGTTCTTTGATGAGGCGAATGGTTTCTTCGTCACTCTCACCAGCGAAATGGGCGACTCCGCTCTTTTCCATATGGACCTTTGATCCCCCCAGCAATTCGGAGGTGATGGGCTTCCCGTCAGTAGTTTCCGTTTTCCCAATCGCGGCCCGGATGACATCCGGACCGGTGATATGGAGATAGCTATTTGTCCGGGTCATCAGTATAAAGTCGGTCATGGCAGGAGAATATACGGCTCCGCCTGCGCAGGGGCCCATAATAGCGGAGATTTGTGGGATCACTCCGGAGGCCAAGACATTCCTTAAAAAGATGTAGGCATAACCTGCCAGGCTCTCAACGCCCTCCTGAATGCGCGCTCCACCGGAGTCATTAAGTCCGATGACAGGCGCCCCGGTCTTCATGGCGAGGTCCATGACCTTGCAAATCTTCTCAGCAAAGGCCATTCCCAGAGCGCCGCCAAATACGGTGAAGTCCTGAGAGAAGACATAGGCCAGTCGCCCATTTACCTTCCCGTAACCAGTGACCACGCCATCTCCCCAGAATTTTTTATTTTCCATTCCAAAATCGTGGCAACGATGGGTGACAAACCTGTCCAGTTCCTTAAATGTCCCCGGATCGAAAATAAGGTCGATTCGCTGGCGGGCCGTCAGTTTTCCATCCTTAAGCTGTTTATCGATTCTTTCCTGCCCCCCTCCCAGCATAGCTTCGGCCGTTCTCTTTTCCAGCTCTTTTCGTATAGCATTGATGGATCTCATGGATTGGATTCTTCCCTCCTCTGTTAATTATGAACCCACTCCCCGGGTTAAAGCCCGGGTTATCAGGCGTGTGGCATGATCTGGCCATTTTACCGAGATTGCTCTCTTATATATCTTTTGATAACTTCTTCATCGATTTGCCCTATGCTCTCGGCAAAATATCCATCCGCCCAGAAGCTATCCCCCCAAAGGAACTCTTATAACCCCGAATACTCTTTGCGGATGACCCGACTGGTTCCTCCCTTTAAGATCTGCACCACTCCTGCAACGCTGTCACTTGCTTTTATCTGGATGATCATATGCACGTGCTCTTCTTGGATGCTCAGTTCCCTGATCCACCATCGGTTTAGCTTACACGCTTCGTACAACCGTCACTTCAGTCGGATAGATATTTTGCCCCGTAGGACTCTTTTCCGATACTTTGGAATCCACACCAAATGGCATTGCAGTCTGTGCTTTGTATGGGGTCCGGTCTAGTACTTAGTGGGCATGTCCA
>JAOUFX010000372.1 GCA_029857975.1 Deltaproteobacteria bacterium
ATATAATCCCATATGGCACCTCCGTTTGGTTGTATTGGACTTACGACCTAAGCATATCAAAAAAACCTTTGATCTGCTCAGGGGGTGCCTTTTTATGATTATCAATCTCGTCTTTAAAGATTCCAATAAATTAAAAGATTGCTTTTTCGCAAAATCGCTTCCCGCAATGACTTTGAAAGATTTTTTCAGCAACCTACTAAAAAACGCAAATATTATTTTCACGGTTCCCAACCCCCTTTATTAAAAGGGGCCTTGAGGAGATTTTCATGATTCGCGGGAGGCCAAGCGGCCATGGGAAATCTTTTCGATGACGAGTCGTCATGACTATTGCTTCAATCTCAAAGAAAATCTAAAAATGAGCAGAATCTATTAACAACTTAGAAGAACTCTAATAACCTTTTTCTTTGGCTCTTGGTTTACGTTATTAACTTGTTAGGAAAAGACTATTCGAAATGTTTCGGCTCTTCCTTCACCCCATTCACCTTCCCGGCGGTCTTATTTATCGATCAACGGGGGAGGGCCACTGGTAGAACCCCTGCTTTTTAATAAAGGATTCATTACCCAAAAATACAGGATTCACCTTATTTACCCCCCTTTCCTTTTTGCATAGGATGATTTATTGACATCAGGTGAATTTAGGGGGTAGTTTATAAAGTCAACAAGGTATGATAAAATAACGCTTATTGGTTATCCATGAACAGATTTGGGGGAAACAATCTTGTTGGCGTCGTAAAAGGTTTTTTATCCTCACTTGTCATTCCCGCGAAAGCGGGCATCCAGTGGATTCAGGCAGTTTTTGCTTTCGTCCTGCTTAAGCAGGATGACGGCTTTGTCGACTTTTTGCAAGGTTGGAAATTTTTGCCAGGAGGGGATTTTAAGGGGTTGAGCTCCTCGTCATCAAACGATCCGAAGGTAAGAGAGGTTTAAGTGCGGGATAAACTCCAGCCGGAATCCAAAAGCGCTTGAATCCTGCCTTCGGCGGGCCTGGATTCCGGGGCACGCTTTGCTGGCCTGGAATGGCGATTTCCTCTTGCTTCCAAGAGTATTGCAAGAGGCTCAAGGGAAAGGGAATTAGAACTAATGTCATCCAGGTATTTCGTCCTCAACATTCTGCTTTTTTTTGTGGTTCTCCTGATGGCCTTCACGAATTATGAGACCTGGATTTACCCTCTTAATTCGCTACCCGATAAAGGGGTCATGCCTAAGGGATCAGAGACTAAAAATGAAAATCCGCCAATGGAGGCTTTTGCCAAAGAACCGATGTCCAGCCCTGCCTATTCTTTGATCTCCGAAAAAAATGTCTTCAGCCCGGAGAGAAAAGAATTTTCCACAACTCCTGTTGAGCAACCGAAACCCCCCGCCCGCCCCCAGATTATTCTATACGGCGTAGCGATTACCCCGGATTACCAATCCGCTTCGGTGCTCAATCCCGGCAGGCCCCTTTATAAGGGTGAGCGGGAGACCAAAACCATTAAAGTCGGGGATCGGATGGGGGGATACCAATTGGCCAAAATATTGCCCGACCGCATCACCATGGAAGCCTCGGGCGACAGTTTTGATGTCCTGCTCTACGACCCCAAGGTTCCCAAGAAAAAGTCAGAGATCAGGACTGCGGAGGTCAAAACCGCTCAGCCTTTTCCGGTGGCAACAGCAACGGATGTCCAAAAGCCCGGACCTCAAGGGGCCGTGTTAATAGCAAAGGAATCCGTCCCGGAAAGGCCTGCGCCTCCTCAATCGCCCCTGTATCGGGGAACTAATTTCCCTAACCGCTCATTAGCCAGGAAGTCAAGAGCAGCCCTACTATCTCAGGCTAAGGATTCCCAAAAGTAACCGGGAAAAAACATCCAGCGGTGCAGAGCTTCGTTCGGGCGGAATGACGATTTCCTCTTGCGTTCGTGGGTTTTGCAGGACGCTCACAAAATTTATCTTTACCTGCTTTGTTTTTGGAGAGATTTGGAGGAAGGAGATTGAAATGAAGTACTTTTTTACAACCATTCTCAGTGTGGGCTTATTATTTACTCTTTGTCTTGGCGCTGAGAAGACGGAACTGAAAGATCTAAAGGATAAGGAAAGCTACAGCCTCGGGTACCAGTTTGGACAGGCCCTGAAATACCAGGGATTGGATGTTAACCTGGAGGTTTATACTTCCGGAGTCCGGGATGCCCTGGCTGGAACGAAGCCCCAATTAAGTCAGGAAGAAATCCAGAAAACGGTTTTAGAAATTCAGAAAAGGGTCGCGGCCGCCCACCAGAAAGAATTAAAGGAGATGGCTGAAAAGAACCTTGCCTCAGGCAAGGCCTTCATGGAGGAGAACAAGAAAAAGGAAGGGGTCAAAACCCTTCCCAGCGGCTTGCAGTACAGAGTATTGGAGGAGGGATCCGGCAAGATACCCAAAGCCAAGGACAACGTCACGGTTAACTACCGCGGCACTTTCATCAACGGCACCGAGTTCGACAGCTCCTTCAAGAGAAAAAAACCCTTGACTTTCCAGGTTGACAGGGTCATTCCCGGCTGGAGGGAGGCCCTCCAGTTGATGAAGGAAGGTTCGAAGTGGCAGATTTTCATCCCGCCCGAGCTGGGTTACGGCGAACGGGGCACGGGCAATGTCCCACCCAATAGCATCCTCGTCTTTGAAGTCGAGCTAATTTCCGTTCAGTAAAAGGAATGTAAAAACCATATCGATAAACTTGCAGATAGAGAGTGGTTATTATAAAATGGGTCTCTAGCAGGGTTAAGATTTGCCATGAAGAATTTTTCATGCGGTTTCTTGCCTCTGTTTTTATCTTGTGCTGACACTGACACTGTATTTATCCAATGCTGACACTCACACTAACACTGACACTGTATTATCATGATTAATAGGATCATCGATTTTTCGGTCGATAACAAATTCATCGTCTTTGCCCTGGTGGCCGCGGCCTGCATTGCGGGCTGGTGGTCCATGAAACACGTCGCGCTCGACGCCATCCCCGACGTGAGCGACACCCAGGTGATCATCTTCTCCCGCTGGGACCGCAGCCCGGACATCATCGAAGACCAGGTGACCTACCCCATCGTGTCCGCCATGACCGGCGCTCCGCGAGTAAAGGCGGTTCGCGGTTTCTCCGATTTCGGCTATTCCTACGTCTACGTCATCTTCGAGGACGGCACCGACATCTACTGGGCCAGGTCCCGCACCCAGGAATACCTCGCCTCGGTTCTACCCCGCCTGCCCCAGGGGGTGCGGACCGAGATGGGTCCCGATGCCACACCCTTAGGCTGGGTCTTTCAATACGTCCTCACGGATCAATCCGGCAAGCACAGTCTGGCGGACCTGCGCTCCTACCAGGACTGGTACCTGAAATATTACCTCAAAGCCGTCCCGGGGGTTGCCGAGGTGGCGCCCATCGGGGGTTTCGGGAAGCAGTACCAGGTCAACGTGGACCCGAACCGGCTGCAGGCCTACGGCATATCCATCAACCGTGTGGTGGAGGTGGTGCGCAGCGGCAATTACGAGTCCGCGGGGCGGCTCATCGAGTTCGGCGGCACGGAATACAATATCCGGGGGCGCGGGTACATTAAGTCCCTCAAGGATCTGGAGAACATCGTGGTCACGGCCAGCGATACCGGCACGCCCATCCGCCTCAAGGACATCGGCCAGGTCGTCCTGGGCCCCGACCTGCGCCGGGGAGTTTCCGACCTGGACGGGAAAGGAGACATCGTCTCCGGCATCGTCATCATGCGCCACGGGCAAAACGCCCTCGACGTCATCGAAAGGGTCAAGGCGAAAATCAAGGAGATCGAGCCCGGCCTGCCTTCCGGGGTGAAGATCCTGCCCATCTACGACCGGTCGGACCTGATCCTTCGCGCCATCGCCAACCTGAAGTCCACGGTCATCGAAGTCCTCGTCACCGTGGCCATTGTGGTCTTTCTTTTCCTCTGGCACATCCCCAGCGCCATCATTCCGGTGATCACCCTTCCCGTCATCATCCTCCTTTCCTTCATCCCCTTCCGCATGCTGGGGATCACGGCCAATATCATGTCCCTGGGAGGAATCGCCATCGCCATCGGGGCCATGGTGGATGCGGCCATCGTCGTGGTCGAACAGGCGCACAAGAACCTGGAGGTGTGGGACCGGACCGGGCGCCAGGAGGACTACCGCTCCGTGGTGATCCGCGCGGTGAAGCAGGTGGCCGGCCCGAGCTTTTTCGCCCTGTTGGTGATCGCGGTTTCTTTTCTGCCCGTGCTCACGCTGGAAGCCGAGGAGGGCCGGCTTTTCAGGCCCCTCGCCTACACCAAAACCCTCGCCATGATCGTCGCCGCTCTTCTGGCCATCACTTTCGATCCGGCCCTGCGGCTTCTCCTCACCCATGCCAGGAACTTTTCCTTCCGGCCAAATTGGCTGTGCCGGGCGACCAACGCAGCCTTTGTCGGCACCATCCAGACGGAAGACAGGCA
>JAOUFX010000373.1 GCA_029857975.1 Deltaproteobacteria bacterium
AAACCTTCAGGCATCCTGTGTTTTCCCGGCGGCGGAGGGATTGGCCGTGCAGACCAACTCGGAAAAAATACAAAAGGCCCGTAAATTTACGGTGGAATTGTTACTTTCCGCCCACCCCCAGGAGTGCTTGACCTGTTCCAAGAACCTAAAATGCGAACTGCAGCGGCTGGCCGAAGAATTGGGGATTCGGGCCATTCCATTTCCCGGGGAGAAACCCAAGCCCCGCCTCGATGAATCCACTCCCTCCATTTACAGGGATTCGAGTAAATGTATCCTTTGCCGGCGCTGCGTGACGGTCTGCCAGGAAATCCAGCAGGTGGGTGCCCTCGCCCCCCAGGAGCGTGGTTTTGATACTTACATCGGGCCAGCTTTTGGAGAGGATTTGGGTGATGTGGCCTGCGCCCTTTGTGGCCAGTGTATCAACGTTTGCCCGGTGGGAGCGTTAACCGAAAGGGATTATACCCGAGAGGTCTGGAAAGCAATCCACGACCCGAATAAAATCGTCATAGCTCAGGATGCCCCAGCCGTGCGGGCGGCCTTGGGTGAAGAATTTGGTTTTCCACCCGGAACATTGGTGACGGGAAAGATGTTGGAAGCCTTGCGGCGGTTGGGCTTCAACGTGGTTTTCGATACCAATTTCGCGGCAGACCTGACCATCATCGAAGAAGGCAACGAGCTGCTCAAACGCGTTAAAGACGGCGGGACCCTGCCCATGATCACCAGCTGCAGCCCGGGATGGATAAAATATATCGAGCATTTTTACCCGCGGTTTTTGCCGCATCTCTCAACTTGCAAGTCTCCGCACCAGATGCTTGGGGCGTTGACGAAGACTTATTACGCCCAGAAAGCGGGAATAGATCCGGCCAAAATGGTCACCGTCTCGATCATGCCCTGCACCGCCAAAAAGTTTGAATGCAACCGGCCGGAGATGCGGGACAGCGGGTTCCAGGACGTGGACTATGTCCTGACAACCCGGGAGCTGGCCCAAATGATCAAGACTGCCGGGATCGACTTTGGAAATCTGCCCGACGGGAAGTATGATGATCCCCTGGGAGAGTACACGGGGGCGGCCACGATTTTTGGGGCTACGGGGGGAGTCATGGAAGCCGCTCTGAGAACGGTCTATGAAGTGGCCACGGGGAAGAAATTGGAAAACGTCGAATTCAACGCCGTCCGCGGCTTGGAAGGGGTCAAAGAAGCCACTGTACCTTTAGAAGGTTTAGGTGACGTCCGCGTGGCGGTGGCCCATGGCCTGGGAAACGCCAAAAAGCTCATGGATCGTCTGGCAGAAGGAAAAGCGAACTATCACTTCATCGAAGTGATGGCCTGTCCGGGCGGATGCGTGGCCGGGGGCGGTCAGCCTATTCCCGCGAACAACGAAATCCGCAGGCTAAGGGCGCAGGCTCTCTATCAGGAAGACAAGGGCTTGATCCGGAAGTCCCATGAGAACGCTTCGGTCACCAAAATTTATAAAGAGTTTCTGATAAATCCGCTGGGGGAGAAATCGCATCATTTATTACATACCAAGTACACCCAACGGGGAAAGTATAAAGAAGTCTAAAAGTTTACGGTTACGGATTACGAGTTGCGGGTTGAGAATAAATGCCAGTTGTTTCCACTATAAAAGAAAAATGCCGGCGATGTTACACCTGTGTGCGCAAATGCCCGGCGAAAGCCATTAAAGTCGAGGAAGGGCAAGCCAAGGTCGTAAAAGAGAGATGCATTGCCTGCGGTTCCTGCATTAAAGTCTGCCATCAGGAAGCCAAAGCCGTTCGGGATTCAGCGGAAATTGTTAAAGGACTTTTTTGGAACAGTGAAAACGTCATCGCCTGCCTGGCCCCTTCTTTCCCGGCGGCTTTCCCTCAGGCCAAGCCAGGGCAGGTTATTTCCGCCGTAAAGGCTCTGGGTTTCACCGAGGTCATGGAAGTGGCTTTCGGAGCAGACCTCGTAGCCCGGGCCCATGCCCGTTGGCTGCGCCGGAACGAGAGCCAATTGATCATTTCTTCTCCTTGTCCCGCGTTGGTCCTTTATGTCAAAAAATATTTTCCTTCCCTGGTTGCAAATTTGGCCCCGATTGTTTCTCCCATGGTGGCTATGGGGCGGGTGATCAAACAAGCGTACCATCCACATGCTAAGGTGGTTTTCATCGGACCCTGTATTGCTAAAAAAGCGGAAATTGATGATCCGGAGGTTGCCGGGGATGTGGACGCAGTGCTCACTTTTGGAGAGCTGGAGAAGATGCTCAAAGAAGCCGACATTAGCATGGAAACCCTCCCGAAAATCGAACCGAATGGACCTATTCCCAGGTTAGGGCGTATCCTTCCCGTTCCCGGAGGATTGCTGCGAAGCGCCCAAATAAAGGAGGACATCTGCCGGAATCAAGTCCTGGTAACCGAGGGCAAAGAAGCCTGTACTCAGATTTTAAACGAAGTCTTAGAGGGGGCGGTAGAAGCTAAGTTTTTAGACCTGCTTTTCTGCGAAGGATGTATTAATGGACCGGCGTTTCCCAATGAACTTTCGGTATTCGCCCGCAAAGAATTGGTAGCCAATTATGTCCAGGAAAAGTTGAGCAAAGAACGAGAGACCCGGCACCTGGCCGACATGCGTAAATACCGCAAGATAAATTTAAACCGGAGTTTTCTTAGCGAAGACCACCGATTGCCCATTCCCAGTTATGCGATCATCCGGGAAATTCTCAGGCGGACGAACAAAGTCAATCCGGAAGATGAACTGAATTGTGGAGCCTGCGGTTATAACTCCTGCCAGGAAAAAGCGAGCGCAGTCTATTGGGGCCTGGCGGAGAATGAAATGTGCCTCCCGTATCTAATCGACCAGTTAGAAGAAAATTTGAATCGTCTTGCTCAATCCCATAAGGAACTAAGCGAGACTCAACAACAGTTGATCCAGTCGGAAAAAATGGCCTCCGTGGGGCAGCTTGCCGCTGGGGTCGCTCATGAGATCAACAATCCTCTGGGAACGATTCTCTTATATTCTTACATGCTCTTGGAGAAATTGGGAAGTAACGACACCCGCAAAGAAGAATTGGAAATGATTGCCAAGGAAGCAACTCGATGCCGGGACATTGTCCGGGGTCTTCTGGATTTTGCCCGCCAAAGAAAGTTGCAGATCGAGAATATAGATCTGAATAAGATTTTAACCGAAGTTCTCTCTTTGGCTGGCAAACAATCCTCTTTTCAAAAAGTGGAAGTTGTCCAATCCCTTGATCTTTCCCTGCCCGTGATCACCGGAGACCCGATGCAGTTGAAGGAGGTTTTTTTGAACATCATCTCTAATGCCGGAGAGGCCATGCCCGAAGGAGGGAAGGTAACCATAAGCTCCAGGTTTAACAGCGGCGGAAGAAGCATTGAAGTGAGCATCGGCGATACAGGCTATGGGGTCCCTCCGGAGAATCTGGGTAAGATTTTTATGCCTTTTTTTACCACCAAGAAGATCGGACAAGGAACGGGATTAGGGCTCGCCATTGCCTATGGAATCGTCAAGATGCACCGGGGATCGATAGATGTGGAGAGTAAAGTCGGGCAAGGGACTACCTTCTTGGTCAGGCTTCCCGTAATCTCCTCGGCTAAGCCGGAGGAAGGTGTTTTACTGCAACGCGCAATGGATAATTAAGGTGGTGAAATTATGAAAACTGGTGTGAAGATTTTAATCGTGGATGATGATCTGGATTTTGTGGAGATCAGTAAACTCTCTTTGGAAAGGCCAGGATATCAGATTCAATCTGCCCCCAACGCCAAAGAAGGGTGGAAAATGGTGGAGAAAGAAAAGCCAGACCTTATCATCATGGACCTGATGATGGAGCACCTGGACGCCGGGATGGTCCTCAGCCAGAAGATTAAAAATCACCCCCGATATTCTTCCATTCCCATTCTTATGCTTACCTCTATTACCCGCGACACCGGTTTGGACTTTACCCCGCGCACGGCGGAAGATCTTAAGAAACTGAACGTGGATGATTTCAGCATGAAACCGATAAAGGCTAAAGCCTTACTCGAAAAGGTAGAAAAATTGCTGGCCCGCCGAAGCAGTCCGGGCAAAGAATAAAGGATTCTTTATGATCAAAGATGCGAGGATTTTAATCGTCGATGATGAACAGCCCATCCGGGTGGCCTGCGCCAAGATCCTTGCGGAAGAAGGAGCCCAGGCGGAGATAGCCGAAGATGGGCTGCAAGGCCTGCAAAAGGCCCAAGAGGGTAACTTCGATTTGGCCTTGATCGACTTGAAGATGCCCCAAATGGATGGCATGGAGCTTCTTGCCCACCTCACTGAACTCGCGCCGGATTTGATTAAAATTGTAATTACCGGATACGCCACGCTGGATACGGCCATCGAAGCCGTTCAAAAGGGAGCCTACGATTACATCCCCAAGCCATTTACTCCTGGGGAACTCCGGACTCGGGTGAACCGGGGCC
>JAOUFX010000374.1 GCA_029857975.1 Deltaproteobacteria bacterium
TCAGTCCGCTGCCCAAATCCTCAAAGGCCGCCGGGTCCATCCGGAGACCAGACTCATCGTAACCCTCAGCTCGCGAAAAGTTTATCTGGACGCCTTGCGGGACGGAACCCTCCAAGCCCTGGTTGAAGCGGGCGGCATCGTGGTCGGCCCGGGCTGTGGGCCTTGCGTAGGCGTGCATGAAGGGGTGCTGGCTGACGGGGAAATTTGCGTGGGAACGCAAAACAGGAACTTTGAGGGGCGCATGGGAAACCCCGAGGGCTTTATCTACCTGGCTTCGCCCGCAACCGCCGCCGCCACGGCGATTGCCGGCCAACTAAGTGACCCGCGAGAATTTCTTTAATCGCAGACCAGCGAGGTTTAATCATGAAAATAAGAGGAAAGGCGTGGAAATTGGGGGATGGAATCACCACCGACCACATTGCGCCTGGAAGATTCTTTCATCTGCGGAGCAATTTACCGGAGTTGGCTAAGCACTGTTTTGCCGACGTCAGGCCAGAATTCGCTGCCAGCGTAAAGCCGGGAGATATTGTGGTCGGTGGTCAGAATTTTGGCCTCGGCTCCAGCCGGGAGCATGCGCCGATCATCCTCAAACTCAACGGCGTTGGAGCCGTGCTGGCCAAGAGCTATGCCCGGATATTCTTCCGCAACGCCATCAATGCCGGCTTGCCTGCCCTCATCATAGATACAGACCAGATTCGGGAAGGGGATGAGCTGGAACTCAATCTGGCAACGGGCCAGGTAAAGGACCTCGCCACCGGTGTTGAAATGATAGCGCCCCCCTTGCCTCCCGTAATGCGCAATATCATAGGCGATGGCGGACTCGTGGAACACATCAAGAAACACGGTGGGTTAAAAATCGACTGGTAGGAACCTCGGGCATGAATTTCCGGGCTGACCCCTTTCCTTATTCCCCTATTACCTATCAGAAATTTAAAGGAATTGAAGGTTCCGGGTCAGAATTCTTTTTATGTTATGATCCAGGGCGCGGCGGATGGTTCGGGCCAGGTCATTCAAGTCAAAAGGCTTCATGACGAAGTCTTGAATCCCCAAAGCTTTGGCCTTCATTTCGGAAATCCGTTCACTAAACCCCGTACAAAGAATCACCGGCAGACCGGGGCGGAGGCGCATCATCTCCTGGGCCAACTTATCACCCGTCATATTCGGCATGGTGAAATCCATAATGACCAAATCAAATCGGTCCGGACGGTTGCGGAATAGTTCCAACGCTTCGACACTGCTCGTTCTAACAGCCACTTCGTATCCGAGGTGCTCCAACATCTTTTTCCCCAGATCCACCAGAGCCTGTTCGTCATCGACTAAAAGAACCCGCTCGTGGCCGCCCACTGGAAGGAGTTCATCTTTCTGGGTTTCCGTGATTTCCTGGAACCCGTCAATGCGGGGAAAGTATATATGGAAAGTGCTGCCTTTTCCCGGCTCGCTGTAAACCTTGACAATGCCCCCATGGCTTTTGACGATTCCATGAACTACGGCTAACCCCAATCCGGTTCCTTCGCCAACCTTTTTAGTGGTGAAATATGGGTCGAAAATTCTCTCTAATAAATCAGGAGCTATCCCGACACCTGTATCGCTTACCGTCAACCGCAGGTAGGGTCCCGGATGGATATCTGGGTGCTGGGCAGTGGTGTCTATATCCATTTCCGCATTGGCAAGGCTTACTTCCAGCACACCCCCATTTTCCTTCATGGCATGAGCGGCATTGGTGCAAAGATTCATCACCACCTGGTGGATTTGGGTGAGATTCGCCTCAATAATCCCCGTTTCACTTTCCATGTTTTGCCGGACCTCAATAGTAGAGGGCAAAGATGCCCTGAGCAGCTTCAGGGTTTCCTTCACAATAGGGGAAATGAGCACCGGTTTTCTTTCCTGCTCACCCTGGCGGCTGAAGGTGAGGATCTGTCTTACCAGATCCTTGGCCCGATGGCTGGCCTTGAGTACCTCCTGTAAATTTTGCTTCGCTGGAGGGTTTTCTGGGACACCGAGGACGGCCAACTCCGTGTAACCCATGATGGCGGAGAGGATGTTGTTAAAATCATGGGCAATCCCTCCGGCCAAAGTGCCAATCGCTTCCATTTTCTGGGATTGAGTCAGCTGGCTTTCCAATTTTTTCTTGTCCGATATATTTTCCATGATCGCCTGAACGCCAGAAATTTGAGCATCTTTATTGCGGATGGGGGTTAAATGATATCGGAGGTAAACCTCCTTATTCCATTTTGTGGTGTAGGGAGTTTCGAAGGAGCCTCCTTCTCCGGTTTCCAAACAGCAGCGGAAATGGTCGGCGATGCCTGCTTTCATTAAAGGAGGAAAAGTAAGCATATTAATAGACTGAGTGGCTTGTTTGGAGGGTGAGCCGAACATGGTCGATAATTCGGGGTTGACATCAATGATTTGACCTTGGGTGTCAATGGAAAGAATCCCCAAGGGGGCATTTTCCACCAGCAGGCGGTAACGTTCCTCGCTCGAACGAAGGGCCTCTTCTCCTTGTTTTTGCTTAGCATAGAGTTGGGCGTTGGCGATGGCACCGGCAATCTGCGCACCGACCCTTTCGGCAAGTTTCATATCTGCCTCTGTGTAGGCATCCGGCTGCGTAGACTGAAAATTTAAACCGCCGATTACTTCATTTTTTGAGATCAAAGGTATTAACATGCAAGATTGATATCCAGCCCTAAAGGTGGAAAGAAGTCCTGGACATCGCCTGATGACCATCTCCCGATTTTTTTTACCGATGAGCAAGCTGGACCTGGTCTTCAAGACTTCTTCAAGACCCGTTCCGGCCAAAGGGATAATATCTCCTAACCTGCGTTCTTCCAATTGGGGTCCCGCGACGTAGGAAAGGGTAAAGGTATCGGTTTCGGAGTTGATGGTGGTGATTGCCAGGCGGTCAAAAGGGATCATATGACGCACTTCTTCGGCAAAGCTTCCATAAACCTCTTCGATATCTAAGGTCGAACTGAGGATTTGCCCAATTTCGGCAATAGTAAAATTCTCTTGCGCCAGCCACTGAAATGACTCTTGAATTTTCTGCAATGCCTCTTCTCCCCGCTGGCGTAGGATTACGTTGGCAAAAAGCTCGGCCACCATTTTGAACAGATTAATGTCATCTTCTCTCCAGAATTTTTCAGCCCGCTCCGAGTGGAAGCCAAAAAAGCCGATGACTGATTCATTCAGAACCAAGGGAATGGCCAGGATTGACTGAATCCCTTCGGCCTGCCAGATTTCTTTTGCGGTGTTGGCTTCCGGTGGAAGATCAGCTACTCGAGGTATGTAAACAGTCTCAAAGCAATGGCATTGGTTAATGGACCATTGAAAAGGTTGAAGGGAACCCTCCATGAACCTATCCGATTTTGACTGGGTTCCCTGGGCATGCCATTCGTATATCTTATCAACAGTGGTTTTATTCGCTGAAAAAAGAGAAACAAAAGCTCGATCGACGCTGGCAAATTGTCCGATGGTCTGCAAGGCATGCTGGATGTGGCTTGCGATATCACCGGCAGGGAGGTTAATAAAACGGGAGGATATTTCCGAGACTATTTTCTCTATAGCCAAACGCTTCTGTAATAATTCTTCGGTTAATTTGTAATCAGTAATATCTTTTAGGAAATATAAAATAGCCGGGTGCCCTTTCCAGGGAAAAGGAATCTCTTTCACCTCGGCCCATTTTAAATTCCCGTTTTTATCTAAAGCCCGGAGTGAATAAACCGGGGGAACCTCTTCTCCTCTTTGTCGCCTTAGGTAATTTGCACCTACCATGTCCCGATCATCCGGGTGAATCAAGTCAATGAAAGAGCGGGACCTCAGCTCCTCTTCCGCATATCCGGTGATTTCCATAATTTTTTTATTAGCGAAAGGGATTTTCCCTTCTTGGGCTACAATAATCGCCTCATTGGCGTTTTCCACGACTATACGATAATTTTTTTCGGATTGCCGCAGGGCCTTTTCTGCCTTTTTCCGGGCGACGAAGAATTTTGAAAAAAATATACCCGAAATAATAAAGCATACCAGGATGATTAAGCGATGATAAAATTCCTCTGGGGATAAGTTTAAAATCAATAGGCCCCAGAAGGAATCTGCATGGGAAGCGAAATAATGTAAAAGGCTATCGATGATCCAGATTAAGAGCCCGCATATTACAGATAAAAGAGTTATTTTAAGAGTTATTTTATGCTCAATTTTCATGATCCCTTCCCTTTGTTTTATGGGTAGGAATATTCTCCCCCTCCCGATATCTTAAACTTCGTTAAACTTTGAAAATGCTCTCACGCCTAATGATTTATGAAATTTTTATATTTGTCCTGCCAATTTATCGTCACCCTTGGGGTAAATCTTGAAAAGTAAAAGAAAAACGAATGCTGCTTGACAGGTTCGTTCCCCCCATAAAGAAAAAGAATCCCTTTTCTTTTTCTTTG
>JAOUFX010000375.1 GCA_029857975.1 Deltaproteobacteria bacterium
CGCCTTGGCTCGGTGGCCTGGGCATGCCTGGCCAGCAAAAGGGTGATCGTGAGCTGCGAAGAGATCGTGGACCACGAGATCATCAAAGCCTCCCCGCAATTTACCATCGTTCCCAGCTTCCGGGTGGACGCGGTGATCGAGGAGCCGAGAGGGGCCCACCCGGCCGAGCTTTCGGGGTACTACAACCTGGACGTCCTCTTCTGGGCCATGATGGACCTAGCCAACCGGAGCGAGGAAGGCTTTCGGACCTGGATGAAAGAATGGATTTACGACCTGCCCACCCGGGCGGCCTACCTGGAGCATTATATCGCCCGCTTCGGCAAGGAGCCTCTCGACCGGATCAAGGCCAGGCCCTATTACTCCGCGCCCGTGAACTACGGCTCGGCCTTCAGTTCCATGTGGAATGATGAAGGGAAGATGCGGCTTTTTGATATGACCCGTGCGGAATATGAGAAATTTATGGAAGAGAGGGGGTTGCTGACCGATGTCTCCTAAAGCCACCAGACAAGAATTGATGATCATCGCCGTGGCCCGCGAGATCAAGGACTACGAGCGGATCCTGCTGGGGGTCGGTCTCCCCACAACGGCCGGCGGCCTTGCCAAGGCTACCCATGCCCCCAACTCCGTGCTCATGACCGAGGCGGGGATCATCGACTTCAAACCCCTGGTGCCGCCAAACCACATCGCCGACGTCATGTGCCTGCGGGGATTCTCCTATGCCCTTGATCTCTTCAATACATTTACTACGATCAATTACCGGGGATTTGTGGACAAAGCCATTCTGGGCGTAGGCCAGGTGGATCTGTACGGAAACATCAACACCTCCTTCATTGGAGGCACCCCCAAAACGGGCATGCGGCTCACCGGCGCAGGGGGAGCCCCCGACTTTATTTCGTATGCCAAGGAGACCATCCTTACCTTAAAGGGCGGGGAGTTCGTGGAAAAGCTCGACTACTTCACCTCCCCCGGGTACATGGGAGGCGGGGAGGAACGGAACCGCTGCGGGCTCTTTCGACCAGAATCCGGCCCCAGCATGATGATCTCCACCGAGGCCGTCTTCCGCTTCGACCGGAAGACCAAGGAGGTGTATCTTGAATCCCTCCTTCCGGGAGTGGATCTCCAGAAAGTCAAATCCAAAGTTCCCTGGGACCTGCGGGTGGTCGACCCGCTGAAACCATTTCCAACCCCGACCGAGGAGGAGATCGATTACATCCGCACCTTTGCCCCCCAGCACTGCATTCCCCGCGATATCATGATGGAACTGGCGGTCAAGAAATTCTTCGAGTTCGCGGGTGGCAAGCGCAAGGGAAAGTCAGGGTGAAACGCGAAGGGGGATGGGGAGAATTTCATATCGATCACCAGCCAGACAGCCGTATTCAATTAGTATCGGTTTAGATTGGGAATGTTTCAGTAGGGCTTCTCCTCAAAGGCGGGGTCACCATGGCTCTGCCTTCTTTTCTGACAGTTATTGAAACTGAATGTAAGTAAGGGACGTTGATGAAAAATATAACTTTACCAGATGAAGAAATTTTGATTGGAAGTCAATTCAGAGGCACAAAATATAAAGTTATAATTTTTATCAACGTCCCCCACTATCCGCTTCCTAAAGCCGTAGCATGAAAAAGGGGGTGCCCCATGGCTTTCAGGTGTTCTATCTGTTTCGTCGCTTTCCTGATCCTTGGATTTAGCCCAAAAGATCTATGCGCCCAAGCCAAGCCGGATTTTTCGAAATATGAATATCATGTGACCGAGGACAACGCCTTTGGGCTTTACAAACCCAAAGGATGGACGGTGGGCACCCAGAAATACTCCAACGGAAGAATGGTATTTGCCACAGACCCGAAGGACCTATCCTATGTGAGCATGCTCTTTTTGGAGAGGATCGACCGGAGCTACGATTCCAAGACCTTTGCGGGCGCCACGTTGAGAAACCTCAGCCGGCAGATTCCGAGTCTAAAAATCATTGGAGCAAGAAGCAGTTCGGATCGGATGCGGACGGTCGTAAACTATCAAAAGAGCGGCCCCCTTAATGTTTTGATCGAAGGAAGATACTCTTTCAATATCAAACATCCCACCGCGGTCGTATTCGGATACGAGGCATCTGCCAAGCATTTCAAGGAGAGGGTCTCCACCCTTCTAACCGTTATCGCCAATATTACTCTTCAGGATCCTCAGGCGTATGAGAAACTTGCATCGCAGCGAAAAGACAACACGGCGGTCGCACTGCTCATGGGGGAGGCCTCGGCGCCCGACCACACATGCAGGCTTTTGGTTCCCCAAGGCTGGAACCTCACGGCCGGGAAGGGCCAAGCCCTCTGCGCATCCCCTGACGAGAATATCGGGTATATCTTTGCGACTATCAATTTTCTTGGCCAATCCCGGATCCCTTACTTTGACAGCCGCAGCATCCCCGGAGATCTCCGCTATAATTATATGCTGCCCGTCGATGCCCTCATTGTGGCCGGTAGACATTCCGGCTCAAGCAACCATCGGGTCATTGAACGTTACTCGAATCCATCCTGGGCCAAGCAAGCTTCCGTTTATCTGAAACGGGGAGCTGACGCGGAGATCGCCCTTATCTCTTGTACAAGCAAAAACGGGGTGCCCGTAACCGGTTATTACGATGTGTTGGGTCTCCATTCCGACAACGCCGGGCAATGGGGAATTATCCCCATGGGCTTCTGGGCCCCTACCTCGCAGTTCGCGCGATACCTCCCCTCGCTCCTGAAGATAGCCGAAAGTTACCGGCTGAACGAGCAATGGGCTTCGGAGTATGTCCGGCGGGGACAGGAAAGGGTGAGGGAAATGATGAAAAAGACGTCATCGAGCATGTCCCGGTATGCTGAAGAGATGCGCCAATCGAGCCTTGCTGGCCATCAGAATCGGATGCGGAGCGGCGATTTTATAAGTTACAAGTTCTCGACGTATATGCGGGGCGAGCAGGAATGGGTGACCCGTTTAAATGGGGGCACGATGCTGACCACGGATCATTGGGGCCTTAGCAGCGGCGGGCGGTACATAATCGAAGGTCCACCCTTCAACTATTACAATTTTCAGGGCGAGAAATACGGGCTTATCCCCGTCGACATCTCCCGTGAGGTCTACGAGGCGGTGAAGGGAATTCATTGACCGCAATCGATCGGGGTTGGGAATATTTGATTGGAATAAAGGCTGATGATCTCACAAAGAGTCATCAGAACGATGGTTTCGTAAAAAACTCCAGATGCAAGGCGCGCAAAAACTGAGGAGTGAGGCGTACGTGCCGGTACGCCGCAGATGGGCCACGATGTTAGTGAAACAAACACCTTAGTAGAAAAAAGCTCAGGTTGAATGGTTTGGGCTTTTTGATTTTAGGGTTATTCCTTCGCCTTTTTCGTTATCCAAATATTTTCCTCTGGCATTGGCGAAAAAGATGTAGATCACCGCTATAATTTTGGTGTTTTGCAGGAGCCAAAAAGTTCTGCTTTCAAAACGATATATGCAATCGGCTGAGACTTTTTACATGTTTTGAACTTGGCACGTACTCTATCATTTTAGGATCGACATTCTCTAAAACCTCCTCACTACTTCACTCCCCATTTTTCTCCTTGACATCATGAATTAAATTTCCTATATTTTCTTTGCCGATACCCGCTCATATCTCAGCTAAATAAAGACTCTCCTCGAACTTCTGGAGGATTTATGAAAAGGATTTTCCAGAAAGATCCTATATGATAGGCTCCAGGGAGATTAAATGTCCTTTTGGAGGTGCCTTCCTCCTTCTTCCTTCTTAAATCAGATGTCTATAGCCTTGCTTACTCTGATCCCAAATCATCTGGAGGAAGCCATGAGAAGGAGTTACCAGAAGGTGCTGATATTTAGCTGCCTAGTAGATTTTTGCATTGGCTTGGAGGCTTTGGCGTTAGGCAGTTCTCCAAACTTTCCGTGAGGAGGTTCAGCCATGCAGGAGGGGCAATACGTTGGCGGACAATCGCCGGAGGAGATCGAGGAGCAAAGACTCGGGAATATCGAATCCAGACGCGACCCGGGTATGATCCGCCGCATGAAAGAGCTTGGCGTCGATCCTGGATTTCGGTGCTTGGAAGTGTGCGCTGGGCGAGGGTCGATTGCTTGCTGGCTCGCGGATCATTTCGGTTCAATTAACGAATGCAGGATATGGCAATAGGATGGGTGCCTGAACAAGAGAGAGGATTTCAAGACTTTCATCCCGAAATATGCAGGTTGACAATCCTGGCACAAGGGTAAAGATTCCTATTGCAAATCGTCATCAATATGCTAAATAATTTATGTCCCTCGGACAACACCCTATCGATGGAGATACCCGCAGGAGGTCAAAATGCCTAAAAAAGGATCCAAGCCCCCTTACAAACCGAAAATAGAATATCGGTATACGGT
>JAOUFX010000376.1 GCA_029857975.1 Deltaproteobacteria bacterium
CCGGAGGCCACATTCTGGAAAACCGTCGTGTCGAAGAGCATGGGCTCCTGGAAGACCATGGCCAGTTTCCTGCGGTATCGGAGCAAGCCGTGGTTGGAAAAAATCCTTTCTCCCTTGAAGGAAAATTCTCCCCCATGGGGTTTGACCAGGCAGGCCAGGGTCTGCATGAGGGTCGTTTTGCCGGCCCCGTTCGGCCCGATGAGGGAAAGAATCGTCCCTTCCTCCACCGTCAGGGAGGAAATATCCAGTACCAGGGATCCCCCCCTTCGGACCTGCAATTCTTTAACCGCCAAAAGCGGAGCGGGTGCGATCACCTTGGCCTCTCCCTCTGCTGGATGTGGGTCAGGACGAGGTTGATGAAGTAGGCGAGAAGCAAAAGAATGATGCTCAAAGCGATGGCTACATCGAAATTCCCCCGGCTGGTTTCCATGACCGTGGCCGTGGTCAGAACCCGGCTGTAGCCCTTGATGTTCCCGCCCACCATGATCGAGGCCCCCACCTCGGAAATGACTCCCCCGAACCCGGCCATCACCCCGGCCAGGAGAGGGAGCTTCGCCTCTTTGACCAGAATCCAGACCATCTGCAGGCGCGTGGCCCCCAAGGCCAGAATCTGCAAACGAAGGTTCTTGGGCAGGGCCTGAATGGCCGCCAGGGTAATGCCCATGACAATCGGAGTAGCGATGACGGCCTGGGCCAGGATCATGGCGGTGGGGGTGTACAGAATCTCCAGGAAGCCAAGGGGCCCGTTTCTCCAAAGAAAGATGGTTACAAAAAGGCCCACCACCACCGGCGGCAGGCCCATCCCCGTGTTGATCAGGCTCACCACAAGCTTCCTGCCCGGAAACTGGGAAAGGGCCACAGCCGTTCCGATGGAAATCCCGATCAGCAGGCTGAGGAAGGTCGCTGTCCCTGAGACCCTCAGGGACAGCAGGGTGATGTTCAAAACCTCCGCGTCGAGGGTGAAAAGGAGGTGAAAGGCCTTCAGGATTCCTTCAAAAATGAGGTCCATCTACTTCCCCAAATCCCCTTCTTTCTTTCCGGCATCGGGGAAGAACAAAGGAGATCCGAATTTTTCCATCCCGAAGGTTTTGACGATATCCTTAACTTCTTTGGATACCATGAAATCGGCAAAAGCCCTGCCCCCCGCGGCGTTTACCTTGGGCCACTTGGCCGGATTCACCTCGATCACGTGATAGACATTGAGAAGGATGGCATCGCCCTCGGTAAGAATATCAAGGCTCAACCTTTTCTTCAGGGCTAAATAAGTCCCCCGGTCGGTCAGGGTATATCCCTTTTTTTCCGAGGCCACGTTGAGAGTCTGCCCCATCCCCAGCCCGGTCTGCTGATACCATTTTTGTCCCTCCGGCTTCATCCCCGCGGCCTTCCAGATACTCAGCTCTTTGGAATGGGTCCCGGATTTATCCCCCCGGGAAAGAAAGAGAGTACCCGCCGAAGCGATCTTTTTGAAGGCTTCGACGGCCACTTTGGTCTCCCTGATCTTGGCCGGGTCTTCGGCCGGGCCCACCACGACGAAATCGTTGTGCATGATGATTCTTCGGTTGACCCCGTACCCCTCGGCCACGAACTTCTTCTCCGCCGCCGGGGAGTGGACCAGAAGCACGTCCGCCTCCCCCTTCTGCCCCATGGCCATGGCCTGGCCGGATCCCACCGCGATGGTCTTTACGAAGTAGCCGGTCTTTTTCTCAAAGATCGGGATGAGCACGTCCAGCAGGCCGGAGTCCTGGGTGCTGGTGGTGGTCGACAGGATGATGTTTTTCTGCTGCGCCTGGGCCGGGCTCCAGGCCACCAGAGCGAGAATCACAGCCAGCCCTGCCAAAACCGCATGGATTGCCTTTTTCTGTTTCATCATTTGCTCCTTCAAAGATTGGTTACTTCTTCAACCCCTATTTTCCCCGCCACTCCTTGGAGTTGGCGAAGAAAAGGGGGCTTCCGTATTTATCCTTGCCGAAATCAGATATGATCTTCTGTCCCTTTTCCGGCGAGGTAAGCCATTTTACAAATTTGACCGAATCAGCATAGTTCACTTTGGGAAATTTTCGGGGATTGACCGGAATGAGGGAGATAAAGTTGAGCAGCGCCCCATCCTTCTCCACCAGGATCCCCAGTTTGATTCGATCCTTCAGGGAAAGGGAGGAGCACCAGCCAGATGACTCAGAAAGCTGCCGCTCGTTTCCATCTCTTCATTCTTCGCTCCTTTCATGCTGTTTTGGAATACAGGATTTTTCCCGAATCCTTGAAGTCGTAACTACCCAGGTTTTCCACCCGGCCCCGGAACTCCCTGGAATTGAGGATTTCGATGAACGCCTGGACTCCCCGCTCAAAAAAGGTGGATTGGTCGAGGAGCATGTCGAAGCTCTCCTGGGTCAGGGAAACGAAGGAAAGGCCCAGAAGTTTGGATACCGAGCCCGTGCCCAATCCCACGTCGGCTTCCTTAGCCAGGATGGAAAGGCCTATTTCAAAGTGGGTATAGACCTCGTTTTCATATCCCTTGATCGACGAGGCGGAAATCTTGAGGTCTTTCAGATGATGGTCCAGGAGCACCCTCGTGCCGGAACCCTTCTGCCGGTTGATAAACCGGACTTTGGGCCGGGTGAGATCCTTGAAACCGCTGATGTGCAAGGGATTCCCGGTAGCCGCCAGGAAACCCAGGTCCCGGTTGAATAAATTGACCACTACGGTCTTCAGGTTGGGAAGATAGGTGGACAGAAACGGGATGTTGTACTGGCCGCTCTTGGGGTCCAGGAGATGGGACCAGGCGATGTCGGTAAACCCCTGGTTCAGGGCTTTCAGCCCGTCGGTGCTGCCGGTGTTGGCCGAAAAGATGTAGAATTCGGGGTATGTCTTGCGGATGTAGGTCTTCAGAATATCCAGAATGGGATCGTTGCTCCCCGCCGCCAGAAGAGCTCCTTCGATGCGCTTGCTCTTCTTCCTCGCCTCGGCCATCCCCGACCGGGCGGTGTTTTCAATCCATTCATCGATCATTCTGCGAGGAAAAACCCATTTCCCGGTCACCCGGGTGCAGGGAATTCGTTTGGCCTTGATGAGCGCGTACACCTGCTTTTCATGGATGCCCAGATGCTTGGCGACCTCTTTGGTATTCATGAGTTCTTCAAGCATGGTTTTCCCCCTTTTGGCGGCCTCGGTATTTTAACCACCTTTTCTGTTGATTGAATGAATTCCAATACAGGTTATTACTTTTTTTTACTAAATTTTTTCTATATTGCTAAAAATAATAAAGATATAGACCTTCAGGTTCTTCACCTTAGCCCAGTGCAATGCCCAGGTGCTGGAATCCAGCATGAGTTTATGGCTTACTGCATACCAGGGATAATATAGCAGGCCCTCTTTATTTGTCAAGACTAAATATTACCAAAAATTACTTTTTATTACTTTATATATTAATTATTTCCTCTTCCCCATGGATTTCTCGCTCAGATCAAAATCAAACGTTTTTTTCGTTTCCCATCCCCGCTCATCACAAGGTTTAAGGACTGACGGAAAGACAGTCGGTATGGCGTTGAGACGCTTTGACATGTCTCTGAATGCACTTGCCAAGCAGAAGCTATTTGCAAAAACGATGAATGAAGGCTGTTCCTGCGAAGTGGGTGAGATGGATGTCTATTGGGAGGGAATTAAGGGGGTAACAAATTGAATGTTCCTTCCGGAAAGTCAGGACTTCATACTTGCCCAATGCATAAAACATTACACTCAGAAATCCTCGTTCTTGCGTTTCGGGCCGCCCGCATGAATATCCTGGAGTCGCTGCTCGCCGGTTAATTTTAAGTTACCTGTTGACATTTGATCCCCATAATTTAGACTAATAAGGTACTGATGTTTTGATCATGTCCTGTATTCGTACCGGATACTCACTTTATTCTTGATATTTATTTGAGGGAAGGAGGAAAGAATATGGCTCAGCTCAAGACGGGAGATCAGGCGCCCGATTTCGGGCTACTGGACCAGAACGGCAAGAAAGTAAAACTCAGGGATTTCAAAGGCAGAAAACTCCTCCTCTATTTCTACCCCAAGGCCAACACTTCCGGGTGAACGACCCAGGCCCAAAGCGTGCGCGATGCGCAGGCAGAATTGGCCAAGAAAGGTTTTGCGGTGGCCGGAATCAGCCCAGATGATCCAGCGGCCCAGAAGAAATTTGACGAGAAATATCAGCTAAATTTTCCCCTCCTTTCCGACGGGGAGCGTTCCGTTGCCAAGACTTACGGGGCCTGGGGCGAGAAAATGATGTACGGCAAGAAAACGGAGGGGATTATCCGTTCGTCATTTTTAATCGATGAGCGGGGGAAAATTATGCAGTCCTGGTATAAAATCAGCCCCGAGGATACGGGCCCCAAAGCGCTTG
>JAOUFX010000377.1 GCA_029857975.1 Deltaproteobacteria bacterium
GTGCCGAGTTAGCGTTTGAGTAGCCTACCTTTAAATATTTTTCCGGATCAGTCGAAATGTACCCGGTCCCCTGAATTCCAGAGTTGTCCCCAGAGCATCCCCTCTAATCCATATGTTCTACTCCTTTTCTGCCGGGTTCCTTCCCCATCAGCACCATTGCGAAGTGTTCAAGTTTTTTATTCGTTCTGGGATCAATATCATGCCAGCGGGAAAGAAATTCTTCCTCGGCCAACCATGTCCTGCGAATTGATGAGGGGTCTTCGAAAATTATTATGTTACCGTTGTAGCCAATAACAATCGCATAGTGACCGTCATCATAATCAGCCTTCCAATCTTCCAGTGTCATATACCTCTCTCCCCATGCCTGTACGAGCACGATTACCGGAGAACCTCCATCGACAAAATCCTTCAATTGTTCCAGAGAGACTTCGGTAGCAGTAAACACTTTAAACCCGTTCTTTTCGGCCACAAAAATCATACTATCCACCGAAGTTCCATTCTTATCTGTTCCTAACTCCTTGATTAAGATATCTTCACGTATTTCCACGCCATAATATTCCATGACCATTTGTAGTGCCTTGGGACCACAGTCAAAATCAAATGCCTGTCTTCCAATTCGTAAATTTATCATGTGGCGTTTCCTCGTTTCTTACGGTCTATAATCAACTCCAAAAGAGTGAGAACGGGAAGTTCCATTGAAAAGTAGCGAGTCTGATGAGAGCCTACTAATTCAAAGTTTTTAGGTAAACCACTGGTTTTACCAGTGCGACTTGAAAAAGTTTGACCGTTGAGGCATAACATCCTCCTGTGGCTTGATGAGAAAGGGGAAACCCACAGGAGGATGTTATGGCAGAGGTTAATCAAGGCTATCAGAGTTTATCCCATTCCCAATGGGATTGCAAATACCATGTTGTGTTTATCCCCAAAAAGCGGCGAAGAGTTTTGTTTCAGCAAGCTCGGCGGTTCTTGGGGGCGATTTTTCAGGCGTTGGCTCGGCAGAAGGAAGGCCAGATTCTGGAAGGACATGTGATGCCCGATCCTGTGCCTATGGGTATTGCGATTCCGCCAAAGTATCCTGTTTCCTCGGTGATTGGTTGCCTGAAGGGGAAGAGTGCCATTGCCGTTGCGCGAGAACTTTTAGGTCGGGAGCGCAATTTCATCGGGGAGCATCTTTGGGCAAGGGGATATGCGATATCCACCGTTGGGTTTGAGTTGGAGCAGGTTCGCCAATACTTCCGCGCTTAGGAAGAAGCGGATGGATCGAGAGAACCGTTTTAAATTTGGGCACGCAGACGCGCTTTAGCGCGGCGTTAAGGTAATGTGGTCAACTGCCTTTGAGGCAGCCCCACTCATCAAGCCCCCCGCTCTGCGGGGGGTGTCTGACTTTTTTTCGAACATCTACCGCCCATTGGGATCGTTTCTCCCCAGCATATTTGCCATAAACGGGGAATAGGTCTTCTTTGAAGGGATAAAAAAGGGTCCACTTTCTTGATTCCTCAACCTTTTTTTAACATCATATGTTGGGCTCGATAGCAATTCATTTTGCTATTAATAAATTCTGGTAATTATTGATAAAATATGGATTTTTGATATAGGTTAATCGTGGGGGAGGGGACGTGGGTTCCGAGACAACTTATAAATGAAAACTTTTGGCATTCTCCAACGCGAAGGGTTCGGCAAGTTCCGTCAGAACCAACCTCCTATCTTTCATAGGAAAGCTTATTTAAATAGGTCCCCCGGTAGCCTTTCAATATCGGCCCCAAGCGCTGGCTTCTCCGCTCCCCTTTCTATGGAAAGGGTGTGTTCCCCTGGTATTCCGGCCGGTTCTGCGGTGCAAGAATGACCTCTGGCCGCTGGCCTTTTTCGTAAGGACCGTAGACAACGGAAACGTTGGCTCAAGTCCAGGGATTACATGCTGTTGTAAAGGCTGGCCCAGGTAATGTTCGATTCGTTCCAGGTCGCTGATGTCCTTGTAAGACGCCAAGGAAATGGCCACACCCGATGCACCGGCCCGGCCTGTCCGGCCTATGCGGTTGATGTAATCTTCCGAAGTTTTCGGCAAGTCGTAATTAATGACGTGGCTGATTCCTGTGACGTCAAGGCCGCGTGCGGCCACATCCGTTGCCACTAAAAGCCTGATCTTACCAGACCGCATATTGCTGATGGTATGGTTGCGCGCGCTCTGCTTCATATCCCCGTGCATGGCCGCGGCGGCGTGTCCCTGGGCGTGAAGCATGCGAGCCAGAGAATCGGCATTTCGCTTCGTGGCCGAGAAGATAATCGCCCGAGTCAGACTGTTGTCGGCAATGAGGTGTCCCAATATGCAGGCCTTGTGGCGAGTGTCATTCACTACATGGAGGCGCTGTTCGATATTCTCGTGAGTCCTTTTCTGATCGGCAACCTGAATCCGAATAGGGTCTTTTAAAAGGCATCCGGCCAGACGAGCCACAGAATCATCCAGGGTTGCCCCAAATAAAAGAGTCTGGCGTTTATCCGGAGCAGCCGCGACGATTTTTTTCACATCTTCGATGAAGCCCATATCCAGCATGCGATCCGCTTCATCCAGGATCAAAACCTCAAGGCCGGAAAGGTTGATGCGACCGCGATTCAGATGATCAATCAATCGGCCCGGTGTGGCGACGACCAGGTCAGGAAGCTTCGTGAGCTCCCGGATCTGCTTGGGGTAAGGCATGCCGCCGAAGATGGTGATGCTTTTCACCCGCAGGTATTTTCCGTACCTGCGGGTTGCCTCGGTAATCTGGTCGGCCAGTTCGCGGGTCGGCGTCAATACAAGCACGCGCGGACCGCGTGTCCGCCCCGCGGAAACCTCAAAGAGGTGCTGCAGGGTTGGGATCATGAAGGCTGCCGTCTTACCGGTGCCGGTTTGGGCGGAGGCAATCAGGTCGCGGCCGGCCAGAGTCGGGGGAATCGCTTCGGCCTGGATTGGAGTGGGCTTTTCGTAGCCGCACTCGGCGATCGCCTTGAGAATGGGTAAAGCTAAGTGTAAATCTGCAAAAGACATAATTGTTTCCTTTTTATTTCCTGACCCGGGAAACAGATGGTTTCGGCAAGCACGCTTAGCAATCTTGGTCTGCGCAAGACTGTCATCCCTGAACTTTATAAAGCGTTCGCATCAACAATCGTTCCCAGGATCGAAAATTTGGATAGGGGTTAACGTGCCAGCCGCAGGAGTAACCATATGCTCGCACAGTGATTACGGCAACAGCACAGATCAGAACGGCATAACCACATCACCGCTAACCTGATTGCGCTGCTGCTTATTGAAAAGTTGCTGAAGCAAGGGGGTCAGGGATCGATGGATTTTTGGCAGGTACCCGGGAAGACAGCGGTATTATAAAAATTCCCACCACGCGTTCAAAATATATTATTTATTATACAGACTCCCCCATAAAATTCAAGTCTTTTTTTACAGGGAATTCGGGGGACACATCACTCATCATTAAAAAGTGATTTGCAAAAACCGGCAATCGGGTATCCACTCCCTCAGTCCTTTAAATGATTAATTCGGTCCCACCCGCCACAAATGGTGATAACACACAAGTTCACCTTGCACCCACGTCCCGGTTTATATAAGTAAGAGAAAGCGAATCATTTTTATTCCGGTTCCGCACGGCGCAGGTGTTTGATCTTGCCGCGGCGATGTTTCCTTTCCAGCCGTCGTTCCTTTGATGCCAGCGTGGGCTTTGTCCTTTTGCGGATTTTGGGCCTTTGGGCTGCCTGGCGGATCAGATCCACCAACCGGGCAACAGAGTCCTGGCGGTTTTGTTCCTGGGTGCGGAACCGCCGGGCATCGATGATAAGATAACCTTCCTTGGTCATACGCTTTCCGGCTAAACGGGTAAGGCGCTCCCGAACATCTGCGGGAAGGGAAGGAGAATGGGCCACATCGAAGCGGAGCTGCACGGCCGTGGCGACCTTATTGACATTCTGCCCCCCCGGGCCGGAGGCGCGGATGAATTGCTGATGAATTTCGTCCTCATCGATCGTGATCGTGCCGGTAACTCGAATCATGCCTTCAGTGTACGCCGGGTCGGGTTCTCTGGCAAGCGCCGGTTCTCCCCGGGCCAAGAACGCATTTCTTAGGGGCATTGGATCTTCATTCTGCATCTGGAACTGCGGAGGGACTCATCAGTGCGTCATCAAGGGGCATGTCAGGGGCTGGGTCGCGATCCTTGTTGAACCGGATGACCGCTACACTTTTCACCTCTTCTCGTTATCACAAACAAATTCCCTTTGACCCGACGTCTCAGTTTCCCAATCCCCCCTGCTAAGAATCGTAACCCAAGCTCAAGGAGATTAGAACGTTGCGAATCCAGAGGTATCCGGTACTTTTTCTCGTAAAGGTGTCA
>JAOUFX010000378.1 GCA_029857975.1 Deltaproteobacteria bacterium
GTAATCCCCAACCCTCAACTTCCAATAGCCGTGAAGTGTTTTACGCAGGGGGGTGCCGTAAAGATGAGGTGCTGTCGTCAAGCGTTTTTCAATGGCATTTTTAATGCGGGTTCTGAGCTTGGCGTCAAGAAGGGGAATATCAATGGACTTTACATCAGGATGGTATCTAAGTTCGAAGGGCAAAATTACCAAACCTCATTGTGCTTCAAGGCTTTTGTTTTTTTGAATGTCCGTTCCCTTTTTTCGGCGAATGTGGAAAGGGCTATATCCTCCTCGATCTCCAGCGCCTCTCTCATGAGATCGCGCACCTTTAACGAAAGGGAAACACCATCCCTATTGGCCAGCTGCTCGATGATATGGTAAAGTGGCTTTTCAAGCACTACATTGATGCGGGGATTTTTTACCGGCATAAAGTTCACCTCCAGTTAAAATGTAACACTTTTGATACACCCCGTCAATCCCTGAAAAAAGGCCTTCATATTTGTGCCCCTTTTCGACTGTTCCCAGAAGATCAAGAGGGCGAAGAAGGCACAAGAATCTTCCTGGAACCGTCGTATTGGAACCCCCTGGGCTAAGTCATTTAATTCGTTTCGAAACAGACCGGGCAAAAGACATAGCCCCCTTAAGCCCTTCCTTGCTTTTTTCCTGGATTATTACGTATAAACGTAATGGGGTAAGGCAACGATGATAAGAAGACAAGATATCTTCCTTGATGAAAAAGGGTAAGAAGAAATACCTTATTACCATTGCCTGACACCCAAACCCATACAAGGAGTGGAAGTGGGGTAAGGTGCATACCATCGGGTTCGTAAGCCCTATCCGGCGCGAGGGGTTGGGAAAAGGACTGTTGGGCGACGGCCCTCACGCCTTCTTCGGCTCCGGGGAGACCCTTTGTCGGGGTATTTATGAGTTCAATGATCCATTCAAGGTTACGCTTTCAGCTTCCCTGAGGATGGTGGCTGACTTAAGCGATGACGATAAAGTGTTGGCAGTTTTACCGGGGGGTGTTTCCGGCCGCCTCTTCCACCCCCACAATAAAGATCAGATCAAGGCTTTTCTCAACGGCGACAAGGTTTACTGGTGGTTCAGCGATAAAGCGATTCAAGAACATAAGAAGTCCACGCTTCTCCTTAACCCTAATAAAAAATCTTAAACCCTCAGTGATGCCATGGCCCCAAAGGAATAATCTTTTCCCTGAAGCCATTGCAGGGGCACCTTCCGAGAACTCTTTCTCATAACGATCTGCAGAAGGTTGGGATTATGGCATTGGGTTTAGTTGGGCACGCTCAATGGTGGAGGTTTAACCCCAAACAATTGCTCCGTCCCTGCTGACCGCCCCCCGATTGAGCGCCAGGGCAGGCCTAATTACTGAGCTTGGCGCTTGCCAGCCGATTTAGACTCACACCGGCTTCTGCTGCCTCTATTGCCAGATGCCGATGCACGTCAGGAGGAACGCGGACCATGAATTTACCGCTAAAATGTTTGGTTGCGATCGGATCAGGAATAGGTTCTTTATTCTGAACCATGTCGGCAACAACCTTGCTCACAAGCCGACGGATGCCCTTCAGCGCTGCCTCAGGCGTACGCGCCAGCCAGCTGAGGCTGGGAAATTCGGCACAAAGCCCCACGTATTCGCCGTCTTCTTCCGACCACGTGACTCGATAGGTGTATTTGTTATTTTTCGGCGCCATGTTCAGTCTCCAATCGTTCAATTGCCTTGATAATCTGTCTGACCTGATACGCTTTTGCATATCCTTTGCTGTTCTGAATGTTTACCCGTGGGTCGCCACTCCACGGAGTCTTGTAAACGCGATGGCTTCCGCTGGCCTGCCGGGCTTGGCCAAAATAGTGGTCACATACCCTGCAAACGTCGGCAAAGCGCACTCCAACGGGATTATTGCGCATTTTCTCAAGTATGGATGTCAGCGTGGACACATAAGAATAGTATCATTACTGATACCGGCTGTCAAGGGTGAGGAGCTATAGAAAGAAGGATGTCGGCAATAATAATATCGTCCCTTGAACGTTATCCTCAAAATAAAAGGAACAGGATAAAAGAAAAACCAGGGTTACAAGCCCTGGCTTTCTCGTGGCTGGCTCGGAACGTCAATGGAAGTAGCACATCCTATTTTTTTGATTGGAAGGAAGTTAATTCCCAACCCTTTTCACCCGAATAAAAATCCTTATCATATTCACATTTAACAAAATATTTTGCATCTGGTGAATACCAATATCGGCTCCAACCTTCTACGCCATACATCGGAGCTTGCGGATTTATAATTTTTTGCTTATATTCCAACTTTACAGCTCTAAATTTTCCTGCTCGAACCTGCACATCTTCCCATCCTAAAACTATGAAAGATTCAGAATATTCATTACGCCAATTGTAAGCCCACGGACCAGTTAATACTGTTCCCCAAAAAGTATCTTGCCATTGCTTACCAGGATAAAGAGGGAAATTCAGAATTCTGCTTTGGCGCTGTGTATACTGTTCTGTTCTGGTTCCCTTAAGAGTATAAATCCTCTTCAGAGTGGATTTTTCAAAAACTATTCTCTCAAAGCCCGCATTTTCAAGAATAGCTGTGTCCTTGGAAAAATTGAAAATATAACTATTTTGGTCAGCACCTGCAACCTCAATATTTCCCCGGGTAAAAACCCACTTGTCCCCCACATTCCATACCGGCACTTCAATCTTCTCTTGCGCAAATACCAATGAGGGAAGAAACACAAGCATCCCTGCCAAAAAAATCTTCTTCTTCATTGCGTTACCCTCCTTTGTGTATTTTAATGACAAAAAAGGAAAGGCGCCAAAGAGATATTATAAGCGCTTTGAAGCCTTCAATATCGGCACCTTCCGGAAATCGCATCTCCTGACTTCCCCCAGAAGGTTTAGGGTTCAGGGAAGCAAGGCTATAAAATTGGAGCGCCTGATTTAAAAAGTAGGAAACCGGCAGGCACCCCAAAAGGGAAATCTTAAGCCTTAGACAAATTAGGAATCTCCAAAACAGGGCCGGTCCCCCTGAGGGGCCAAGGACACTTTCCTACCCCCCCATGGCCTGATATACATAGTGGCGCAAACGATGATGGAGAGGGACTTGCTTGCCGGGGGCTTGAGTCATGATAATAGCAATCACCTCTTCTTTCGGGTCTACGAAGAAAGTTGTGCCAAAAAATCCATACCAATAATAAAGCCCTTTGGAACCTGGTAAAGGACTGCGCTCTGATTGGCAATTGATAGCAAAACCTAACCCAAATCCCTGACCAGGTTCCATGCCGGGACTATACAAAAGAATTTGGTTTTGAATGGGAGCCGCATATTTATACCCTGGAGGAATGTGATTGGAAGTCATATGCTCTATAGTTTTTGGCGAAACAAATCGTACTCCATCTCGAGTACCTCCATATAGAAGCATCAGGCAGAAACGAGCGTAATCGTGGGCGGTCGAAACTAATCCCATGGACCCCGGCGCCCATTTTTTCTTTTTCGTCACATCTAGAGTCCAAGGTGGTCTTTTGCCGGTGGCTGGGTCAATTTGGGGTTCGGCAATTCGCGCTTGTCGTTCTGCCCCTTCTGCCCAATAGGCCGTGTCTTTTAGTTTAAGAGGTTTCGTGATGCGGTCCGCAATAAAAGTCTCGAAATCAACCCCCGAAGTTATTTCGGCGATACGCGCCAGTATATCTGCGGACATCGAATAATCAAAGGTTGTGCCTGGGTGGTATTGCAAGGGTAACCGGGAAAATTTCGTCACCAATTCCGCGTTCGTCTGGTTCCAATCGAAAAGATTGGCCTTATTATAGAGGTCCTTCACCATGGATTTGCCAAAGACCCCGTAGGTGATTCCAGAGGTGTGGCGGAGAAGGTCCTGTACCGTAATTTCACGGTTGGCCTTTTCGAGAACAAGCTCGGCCTTACCTGTAGCTGGCTCTTTCTTCTCGACTCCTACCTTCAGATCTTTGAGCTCTGGGAGATATTGGGAAACAGGAACGGGCAGTTGTATTTTGCCTTCTTCTGCCAACATCATGATCGCAAGGGAAGTAAATGGCTTTGTCATCGAAAAGATACGGAAGATCGAATTGCGGGCCATGGGGATATTTTTTTCTCGATCCTGATAACCAAACGCTTCGTGGTAGGCAATCTTGCCTTTGCGCAAAACCATAACGACCGCTCCCGGAATGACTTTTTTGTCGACATCAGTCTGAAGCCAGGCGGAAATTCTTTGCATTCTCTCTTTTGATAACCCTACCTCTTCAGGGGTAGTTGCCTGAGTGATACCTTGGGCACTGGCTATTGAGGATACCAAAATAAGAAATAGAATAACCAACGTCAATCGCTTTAAAATTCTCATTATTCCCCCTCCTTTTAATAAAG
>JAOUFX010000379.1 GCA_029857975.1 Deltaproteobacteria bacterium
GTGGGAGGGGGGTTCCATGGAAAATCGACATTGTTAAACGCCATTGAAAAAGGGGTTTATGCCCACATCCCGGGGGACGGGCGGGAATGGGTGGTAACCCACCCGGCAGCCGTGAAAATTCGGGCCGAGGATGGACGGGCTGTGGAGAAGGTGGATATTCGTCCTTTCATCATCAACCTACCATTCGGGAAAAGTACAGCTCCTTTTTCCACGGACAATGCCTCCGGGAGTACTTCTCAGGCGACGAACATCATGGAAGCCTTAGAAGCAGGTGCCAGGGTCCTTTTGATTGACGAAGATACTTCCGCTTCCAATTTTATGATCCGCGACCAGCGGATGCAAAAACTCGTTCTTAAAAACCAAGAACCGATCACGCCTTTTATCGACAAGGTCAGGCAACTTTATCGAGGAATGGGAGTTTCCACAGTCTTGGTCATGGGTGGTTCAGGAGACTATTTCGAAGCGGCTGACCGGGTAATCATGATGGCCAATTACCTGCCGCAGGATGTTACCCGGCAGGTTGCAGAAATTATCATGAAGTATCCTCTCCAGAGGAACCCTGAAGGGGGAGAATCCTTCGGAAAAGTTTCATCCCGTATTCCTTTGCCGGAAAGCTTTGATCCCCAAAGGGGAAAACGCGAAGTAAAGATCGACGCCAAAGGTCTAAAAAAGATCGTCTATGGTCGGACCGTCATAGATCTTGCGCAGGTATCGCAGGTTGTGGATGAAAGCCAGACCCATGCCATTGGGGATTTGATTCATTACTGTGCCACGCACTACTTTCAGGGTAAGCTTCCTTTAGCCGAAGGATTGAAGCGGGCTATAACCGATATTGAAGAAAAAGGGATGGATATCATTTCCCCATTCCAGAGAGGCGACATTGCTCGTCCCCGAATTTTTGAATTGGCGGCGGCCATCAACCGTATGAGAACTCTGAAGGTTAAGATAATGGAAAGTCAAAAGAATAGGAGTGAGCAGTGACCAGTAACCGGTGATTCCATGACTTAATGACTCTTTTATTTTTGCTTTATAAAATCCTTGCCGATCACAGGGGACTATGTTAGAAAAGATTACTTAGGAAATAAGAAGGGAGAGTAGCATGAACCTGAGAGCCAAGGTTTACGTCGAAAAACAAAAGAAGGATGCTGAAGCCAAGCTTACTGCCCGCCTGGCTTTCCTTAAAGAAAAGGGTTTGAGTCCTGAAGGCATACAGAAGGATGCTACCTTTCGCCAGATCAAAGCGAGCATCCGTAAAGCCGACACGCGCCTGGCTGCGATCAAAGCTCAAGAAAAATTGAGCCAGGAGCGGGCTCAGGCCAAAGTTGAAAAACTGGCGGCAAAGCAGGCGGCTCGAGAAATGGCCTCTGCCGAACCTGCCGAAGAAGTTTCGGAGGAGAAACCCAAGAAAGGGAAAAAAGAACAACCGAAAAAGGGGATAAAGCCGGAGAAAAAAAAGGAGAAGAAAGAAAAAAAGCCTGAACCGGAAGAGAAAAAGTGAGGTGGATATGTCCTTTTTAATCACCGGAGGGTATGGACTTATTGGGTCAGAGCTGGCAAGAATGCTGGTGAAAAAGGGGGAAAAAGTTTGGGTTTTGGATAAATGGATTGTCCCCCAGCGTTTTACGGGAATCGAAGGGAAAGTGACCAGCCTTCAGGCCGATCTGGGAAATTTTTCTAAGATCCTCGAGGCCGTCAAAGAAAGCAGCCCCAAGGTCATTTTTCACCTGGGTGGCATGCTTTCCTTGCCATCCAACGCCGATCCGCAATCGGCCTTTTCAACTAATGTGGTTGGAACCTATCACGTATTAGAAGCCGCCCGCCTTTTCGACATTCCCAAGGTAATTTTCACTAGCACGATTGCCACTTACGGTCTGGATATTCAAAAACCGGTGATCAACGATTTCACTTTACAGCGCCCCATAACCATGTACGGCTCCACTAAAGTTTTTTGTGAACTTTTAGGACGGTTTTACAAGACAAAATATGGAATCGACTTTCGTGCCGTACGCTTTCCTTCGGTCATTGGTCCGGGGGCCAAAACCGCCCATATCTCTATTTATAACGCCTGGGCCGTAGAAAAAGCCTTTTACGGAGAACCATATGATATTTTCGTTACGCCGGAAATCTGCTGTCCCGTTCTTTACTTCAAGGATGCCGCGCGATCTCTCCTCTTGCTGGAATCAGCCCCGGCAGAGGCTATCCAAACGGTTTGTTACCTCCTCGCCGGAATTAAGCCGATGAATTCCGCTGCTGAGCTTGTCGCTGCCATTAAAAAACACTTCCCCCGGGCCATTTTGAATTTCAAGCCCGATCCCCTGGCTATGGAATTTCACAGCAAATCCCAGGGAACGACCTATGATGACAGCCTGGCGGAAAAAGAGTGGGGATGGAAGGCGGAGTATTCGCTGGAAGGGATGATCGCTAATTTTTACGAAGAATTGAAGGTTAACCCAGAGCGTTATCGTTAAAAATCAAAAGTTTTTTTTAAAAACGGATAGGGAAGAAAAGGAGAAAAAAATTATAGGGGCGATTTCTTAAAACCGCCCCTACCTTTTCTGCTGGTCTGGCTATTTTTTCTTGGAACCAAGGATCGCTTTTAGAGCTGCGGCTGGGACAGCCTTCACTACCTTTTTGGCTGGGATTTTAAGAGGCTCGCCAGTTTGGGGATTACGGCCGATGCGTGCCTTTCGGCTTTGAACCTTAACGGTGACAAAGCCGGGAAGGGCCAATTTATCCCCTTTCTTGATAATTTTTGCCGCCAACCCGGCTAGTTCGTCGAGAGCACCATTGGCCTGCTTTTTGGTGATGCCGACCTTCTCCGCCAGATAGGAAACGACCTGGGATTTTGTCATGGGCATACAACTTTCCTCCTTTCTGTTTTAATGGACAACACTTTATTTTTTAGAGACGCACCCTCAACGGTCTTATCTTTCCCTCGGTGAACAAGCCGTTGGCAAATCACCGGATTAAAACAAAATCTACCCTTCGATTTTTGGCCCAGGCAGCTTCATCATGGCCTGGATCAAGAGGACGTTCAAATCCATAGCTGATGGTTTGCATCCGCTTGACATTAATTCCCAATCCTTCTAAGAAATCTTTGGCGGCATCCGCCCTTCTCTGGCCGAGGGCCAAGTTATATTCCGCCGTCCCGCGCTCATCACAGTTGCCTTCAATCTTAATTCTCGCCTGCGGATTGTCTTTGAGCCATTGGGAATTTTTCAGCATGATTTCTTTTTGGTCCTCGTGAATGACCGCCTGGTCGTATTCAAAATAAATCGATTCCAGCCTTACTTTCTTCAGAGCAGCTTCCCGGGCCAGAGCTTCTTTTAAGGCCGTCTCTTCCCTGAACGCCTTTTCCTTTAATGATTTTTCCCGAAGCGTCTCCTCCCGCAGGGCCTCCTCCCTTATCTTCCTCTCTTGTTCTTGAACGGCTAACTGATCCGCGGCAGGGGTTTCAAGTTTTTCCGCGGATTTTTCGCGGGCTTTTTCTTCCGGCTTAACTTCAGCGGCCCCCGATTCCGCCTTGAGAGGTACAAAAGGCGTCGCCTCGGAATGGATTACTTTTTTCGCGCAGCCCACACCCAACCCTAATATGAGGGCCAAAAGCAGCAGCATTAAACCTCTGATGGTCTTCACTTTTTTTTCCCTTTCTCGATAGGCTTAGAAAGAGATTATAATCTGTTAAGGAAGCTGTCAAGGGTAAAATTGAACCTTCAACCGTTGCAGCAAGCTGCGAAATCCCTTTCCGCTCTCTTCTATCGGAAACAAAAGGGGAAGATGGGTGCAAGATATTTCCCGCCGATTGGCCGGTACTCGGTATCTCCCTGCCTCTTTCTTGCTAATCTTTATGAACTTACAACTGAATTGCCAAAATATTTTTCCCCTTGGCAGGAGAAGAAGGGTTTGTTAAGGTAAGGGGAAAAAAGTGCAAGGAAGAGGTGGAGGAAGATATGCTCGTCTTAGGGATCTACGGAAGTCCCCGCAAGGGGGGGAATACGGAATTGCTCCTGAAAGAGCTGCTGCGAGGGAGTCAGAACGCCGGAGCAGAAATTGAAGAAGTTTTTCTCCGCGATTTGAAGGTTTCACCATGCTTAGAAATTTACGCCTGCAAAAAAAACGGCCAATGCCCGATCCCGGATGATATGCAATCCCTTTACCCCAAATTAGTGGAAACGGATGCCTTGGTTTTAGCTTCACCGATCTTCTTCTACGCGGTAAGCGCTCACGCTAAGGCTTTCATCGACCGCTGTCAGGCCATGTGGGCCAGGAAGTATCTGCTGAAGCAGCCCATTTCTCCCGGAAAACCCCATCGCCGGGGAGTTTTTCTGTCCGTGGGCGGATCCAAAGGAAGCAAGGTATTTG
>JAOUFX010000380.1 GCA_029857975.1 Deltaproteobacteria bacterium
CGGCCAATCCGCGAAGCGTGCGGGTGATCAATAATACTTTGAATATCCCTATGCTCAGATATTTTGACGGCATGGGGGTGGAAATCCCGGCGGCCAGCCTGCCGGCGGGTATACCCAATATCCGTAGGATCGAGATCACCCTGGCTGTGGAAACTGAGGATATTGACCCCAATACCATGGGGAGAAGAAGGATGATTTATTCGACCAGCGTGATTTCGAGGAACCATGCCATCATTCAATAAATTTATTGTATAAGAATTTGTTTTTGCCACAGAGCACACAGAGGTCACAGAGAATGTTGAAAAATCGTAGGAACTCGAAACTTGAAATAGACAATATGAAATGCTCCTTAATATCCTCTGTGTTCTCTGTGTCCTCTGGGGCTAATTTAAGGAGTTGCGGATTCATGAAAATAAAGAGCCAAAAGAAAAATGGATTTGCCTTGATCGCGGCCCTTATGGCCATTTGGATCCTTACGGCAGTGGGAATTCTGGTGTTTACTATATCCACCCAGGATATCAGGATCAGTTCCAGGCTGATAGGTGAGAAGAAGGCCTTTTCGGCCGTGGAAACCGGCATTCACCGGTTGGCCCAACTTTTAGACCCGGCGAACCTTGCGGCGATTCCATCTACTCAAGTGGATCCAACCAATGACCCGGCCTCTCTTTATGCCGTCGGCACGCCGGCCCGCCCAACCACCGGACCTTCCACGTTACCTCTGGCGGGTTATGCCATCGGCGGAGGGCAGCAATGGGGGCAAGAAAGGTTCAATGCCCGGGTCACCGGGACAAACACGAGATATAACAGCATGGTCCAGGTAGATGTAGGTGTAGGTTATGGGCCGATTGAAATAACGACTCTTTATCGATGAAATAAGAAATTAGAAGGTAGGAGTAAGGAGTTAAGAGTAAGGAGAACAATATGATACCCAAAATCAAAAAGATATTATTTCTTGTCATTATATTGGGGGGCTTATTTTTTAATCCGCCCTCCTATGCTCAAACTGAACCGCCGGATGAAAGTGTCCTCTTTACCACCGTGGCTCCCGATACCCTGGTCGTCCTCGATTTGTCCGGAAGCATGCTCTGGACCCCCGCAGGAGAGAGGATGTATATAAACGGATCATCCTCAATATGTGATTCATCCAATGGTCCTTTTTATGCTGATAACACTTCACCCCACACAACGGCCTGTGATATTTACGCTTATGGAACAGTACCAAAATATGGCGATACGGCTTGTACGGGAAATGATGGTTTTTACCGGACTTCCGGCACCGGGCATACGACGGATTGCAGCCGCGTGACCATCGCCAAAAGGTCCATCTTCGATATTCTGGACGACAACGATAGCAATGACATAACCAGTACGGATGAACAGACTCTCAACATTCGATTTGGGTACATGAGGTTTTACAACTGCTCCAGCGATGATACAGCGGGAAGTTATAGCAGCGGGTGTAATAGTCTCATATGGGGAATAGCTTCCAAATACAGCCGGATCTATTGCAATAACAATACAAGTTGCTCAGCGTCAAGCAGCTCTTCAGGCAGCGTGAGCGGAGAATCGGCCTCGGGAGGAACCCCCTTAGCCTCGGCTTTAAATGAGGCTAAATTATACCTGGATTACCACAAATCCCATGATAGTGCCGCTTCCTGCCGGCAAAAATTCGTCATCCTCGTTACCGATGGGGCAGATACCTTTGCCTGTTCGGGTGATGGATCGGAAGGCCAAAGCACACAGTATAAGAGAAGGAGGGAAACGGTAGCCAAGGCCAAGGCTCTGGCTGATGCCGGATACAAGGTCTTTGTGGTGGGTTTTGGCACTACCATGCCCCACTATTCACAGAACACCCTGAACTGGGCCGCTTATTATGGCGGAACGGACAACCCGCTCGTTGCCAATTCCGGAATGACGAGTGCTTACAATCCTTCTTCGGTAACAAGTTGCCAAAATGACTATCTTTCCTCTACCCCACCTTCCCACAACATGGGAGATGGGGATCATTATTATGCCGACTCTAATGATCCCGGAGAGATTCCCCTTTCCGGATATGCCTTCCTGGCCACAAGCGCCTCTTCTCTCACCACCGCCCTCAAACAGGCGATCGCTATGATCCGGGAAGCATCCTATTCCTTTTCCCTGGCCTCCGTCTCTTCCCAGAGAACCCAGGATGAAAACCACCTCTATGAGGCCTCTTTCCAGCCCCTTAACAACGAGCCCTTCTGGCTTGGCCACCTCAAAAAATACGCCATAAACAGCGACGGCAGCGTTGGCAGTGAAGTATGGGATGCAGGAAGCGTCCTGCAGGCTACTACCCCCTCCAGCAGGACGATTAAGACCTACAAATCTGGTAGCTTAATAAGCTTTGAAGCAGGGAACATCTCAGCTTCCGACCTTGGGCTTGGGGTTTCGGCGACGACTATGGAGATAGATGCCATTGTCGGGTATTTCCGGGGTGAATCGTCTTATAACCCGGAATTCTGGAAATTGGGAGATATATTCCATTCCAATCCCGTAACCATTGGAACCCCTTCTCCCTTTTTTGAGGATATACGGGATGACATTAATGCTTTTGCCACCTATAGAACGAATCATCAACGTACATCCGCCCTCGGAAACAGGATCATCGTGGCGGGTGGCAATGATGGGCAGTTTCATGTCTTTCTGACTTCTACAGGTGATGAGAACTGGAGCTTTATTCCCCCGAATTTACTGCCCAAGTTGAAGAATATTGCCCATTCCGTCCATCCCACCGGACTGACCCATCAATATTTTGTAGACGGGCCGATAACGGCCGCTGATGTCTGGTGGTACACGGGGGCAGACGGCACAAGCAAGTCTGATTCTGAGTGGAGGACTTTGTTGATTTTCGGGGAAGGCCGTGGAGGAGGGTCAAGACTTTGGAGCTCTTCTTCCTCTTGTGATTCGGGGTTTAATGCGACCTATACATCGACTTATTCTAACTATTGCGGATATTACGCCTTCGACTTTACAAATACACTAAACCCTGTTTACCAATGGAGAATCAATGTTACTTCTGCCTTAGCACCCTACATGGGTGATCCCTGGAGTAAATTTGCCATAGGGAGAGTAAAAATCAACGGGAATGAGAAATGGGTCGGCTTTGTCGGGGCGGGATACAACGCTTCGGACTGCGCCGGGGGTGGAGGATGCGATTCGCGGGGCAAAGGTTTTTACGTGGTGGATTTGAGTGATGGGAGTGTTCTTTGGAGTTATACCCGATCCACTGACTCAAGCATGAATTACAGTCTTCCGGCCTCCCCGGCCATTGTTGATACGGATAATGATGGCTTTATCGATACGGCTTACATTGCCAATCTGGGCGGGAGTCTATGGAGGTTTAAATTCTGTACCTCGGGGCAGGATAGTACATGCGACACCTCCAACTGGAGCGGAGGTTATTTATTCCAATCGTCCACGGGGGTGATAAGACCCATTTTTTCCACCCCTTCTGTGTCCAAAGACCAGAATGGCAACTTGTGGGTCCATTGGGGGACGGGGGATAAGACCGACCCGGCAGCCGCCAATGCCCAGGAGAACTTCTACGCCGTCAAAGACAATGACCGGACCACTACTTATAATATAAATGATTTGGACAACATTACCTCCAGCACCTACACCGATGCACCCAATAAACACGGATGGTACATTACCCTGGCCGGGATGGGAGAAAAGGTTTTGGGCGATGCTACGGTCTTCGGGGGAGTTGTTTATTTCACTTCCTACGTTCCCCCGGCCGGCGGGGATCCCTGCAGTCAGGCGGGAGAAGCCAAGTTATTTGGGGTGAATTTCACAACCGGTGCGGGTGTTTTAACTACCACTGGTAGTAGCGGAGGGGGAAGCACTACACCGGTCAGAAGCATAAGCATAGGCACTGGCATTGCCACCACCCCGATTATATCCTTTAAGCCCTTAGGAGCTTTGCCCCCGGATTTGTATGTCACTGTCAGCGGGGGAGCAGGATCGAGCGCCAGTACAACCAGGGTTAATTTCGATCCTCCGACCCTTTCCAACAGGACCAACTTACTTTACTGGAAGGACCGGCGGCTGGAATAAACTGCCTCAGGCGATATCGGGGGGGAAGACAGAAATCTGGTTCCCCCCCATTTTTTTGGCGGCATACATCGCCCCGTCAGCGTGGTTTACAAAGGTAGTCAGATCGTATTGAGTATTGAATTCAACCAGACCGATGGACAGGCTAATCTGCCGGAGGTAGGGTATTTTTTCAAAAGATTTTCTGATCCGTTCCGCCACCAGGATTCCTTCTTTTTTACCGGCACCCGGTAAAATCACGGTGAATTCGTCTCCCCCATAACGAAAG
>JAOUFX010000381.1 GCA_029857975.1 Deltaproteobacteria bacterium
ATTGTACTCTCCGGCCAACGACTCACAGCCCGTCCACTAAGCTGCAAGCCTCACCTTTTAGGCTTATACTTAAATTCTCTTGTTGATCTGTAAAAAAGAGCTACCGCCTCCGTCAAATTTCCTATTTATTCAGGATTACGGGAGGAACTCTACACTTTTGTGCAATGTCTGTCATTTATTACTTTCAGGAAGAAGCCCTCGTTTTCCCAGGAAACTTTGTCCCTCCGGTCATATTTAACGCTTCCACAAAGGTTCAGAAGTGGTCGGGTTTCAAGACAGAAGATTATTGCTTGAAATCGAGTATCCTGCGTTGCACACATTAAAGGCAAACTCACCATCTGTCCTCCTTTTTCAAGTGCATGGGAGGCGATAGCAGTCAACCACTCTAAGACGTCAGAGCTGTTTTCTCAGGGAAAGATATAAAGGGGAATAATGTGTTGGCCAAAGTTGCCTGCCTGATCGGCAGCCAGGATCTGCAGCTTTAACTCATTATAACCTGCAGGAGGAATGGTTTTTTCTTTAAATAAACTTGGCTGACCACCAAAACTCAAACTGAATTTTTCCAAAACCTTATCCCCGTCCGTCCATTGTCCCCAGATTTCAAATTTATTGGAGTCCCAGAGACCTCCGGGAGTAACAGGGCATCCTCAGAGCATCTTCACTTCAACCCGGACGTCAATTTCTTCCCCCCTCTTTAAACTTTTTTTAGAGGAGGGGCTGATGGCATTTACAATCAATCCATTCAGTTCAATGATCACTCCATCCCCAAGAATATGCTTCCCAGGAATGAGAGTGAGAGTCTTTGAACCTTTCTGGATGGCATGGGGATAACCTAAAGGTGCTTCTGTATGTATTTCTATCGCTGTTGATTTTTCTAAAGGAATCTCTGCCTGGAAAAAGGCTGTACCCGCAACTCCATAAAGTGTCTCGCCCCTTCGGTGCGGTTGTATCATGAGGCGGTCGGTCTCGCCCGTTCCTCCTAACTGCTTTCCCTGAGCGAGAACTTCTCCTGTTTCCATATTCTTGATTCGGACGAATGCTCCTCCCACTCCTGATCCGATGACCTTGGCATCTTTCGATGTCACACGAACAACAACTTTGGTTGTAATCCTTTCCGCAGAAAAAGATAAAGGCACAAAAATGACACCGTCCTCTGTCACCATGAAGAATCCTAATAAGAAGATTATGAATTTAATCATCTTCTATCCTCTTCCCTCTTACAAATACCCTCCATTTATAATTGATAAGAACTCACCTTTGCATGGGCGTAATATACGAAAAGGGAAATAGTATGTCAAGAAAGATTGACACAAGAGATGAAAGGTCTTAGTAAAATATTGCCAATAGTAATTATCAGATGAAATCTTGCATCATGATCGAAATATATCGGCAAGCGAGTAAAGGAAGGAAGGGTTAATTTGAAATTCTAAAAATTGTCGAAAGGTCTTCTAACGGCTTTCTAACGGAATAACATAAAACAAGATAAAATGGGATATAATGAAATGAGCGAATAAATTCATAAAGCATTGATATTTATTATTATTCTTTAATCTATTATATTTGGCTATATCCAAAAAATTAGGCTCACATACCGGAGGTCGTGAGTTCAATTCCCTCACCGCCTACCAGTAATTACGGGGAGTTATTTAGCTCCCCGTTTTGTTTTTTGGGGCTGGTGTCAAAATAGGGTCATGGTTTTTTGAGGGGGAATTGGGAAAGGGGGGGATTGGTTGGACGCTGATCAGGCGGCGAAACGAGTTCTTCCTGAAGTCTTCGGTTGATAATTTTTGCGGATCGGTGTAGATTTCAATCGATATTCAATGATGCTTGGATATACTTTTTATCTCGGAATTTTTGACGAAATGCGGAGATTGGCACGATAGCCGTTGTTTGCACATTTGATTTTTTATTTTAAATTTTGAGGCTGTTACCCCTGGGTGATTGCCTCCGAAGTCCTACGACTCCGCATCTGGCGTTTGGGTATGAACCTTGATTCATTTTTCCAGATCAAAATAAGGGGAGAGATAGAAAGGAAGAAAACAGGAATGAAGAATACAGCGATTCTAATGGTCGTTTTGGTTTTTTTTATGGGGGCAAGCGTGGGCGCTTTTGCCCAGGGAAAAGCCAAGCCTGAGACAACGAAGCAGTCGTCTCCGCCTTCGGCTCCGGTTTATTCTGCAAAATACCGTATGGGAGGAATTATAATAGACATCGACCCCGCCACGGGGAAAATCTCAATCCAGCAGCAGAAAGTAAAACGGGAAAGGACGGTTACCTTGAATTTGGACAAGGAGGGGACTGAAAAAATATCCGCTTTTCGCAAAGGAGATGCTGTCAATATCTGGGTGAAGGGCAATACTGTCACTAAAATTGAAAAAATTCCCGACCCGATCTGGGAGGAAATCAGAAAACAAGGAAATTAGTGATTGGTACAGGTAAATCAGGCCCTTTGTTTTAATCCCTCATACTATTGAATACACCATCTTGCCAGTTTATGATATACAAACCATTTACGCAATAATATTGGCAAAATCGCCAGTTTTGATGATGGCACGATAGGTTAAACGCGGAGTACTTCCTGTAATTACCGAGTGACAAATTATGACAAATGGTGTAGATTTCTATCGGCAATCGAGGTTCTGATATACTTTTTATTTCTTGAATTTTAGCCAGGTGCGGAAAGTGGCACGTTAGCTTGAATTCGAAGTAATTCTTGAAAGTATTGCCTGACTATCTTAAATTGAGTCGGTATATTTCGCCTATAATCCAGCATTCGAGCCGTCTTATACAGTCTGTCTACCCCGGGACCTTTGCCCCTTCGACAATAGATGTTGCATTGGAATAAAAAGCTTTTCGAGCATGAACGCAAAAATGTTCGGGTGTCTTATACAGAAAGAAACAGTCTGCCTTCACGATTTTATACAGACCGTATAATTATTGTTAGGGTGCTTTAACCCTATCAAAAAGGAAGGAGGTGTAACATGTTCGATGTCAGAGATGTTAAGCCTCAAAAATGGATTTGGGCAATGTTAAGGTTTCTTCAGCTATCGTTTTGCTTCTTGGCAGCCTTTTGGCTAAGTGCCTGCGCCACGATGGGCACCCCCAATTCTCCAGAGGAGCTGGCGCGGACCTTGGACGAGGCCATCGTTGCCATCCCTGAAGAATATTATAAAGGGGATGCTCCTTCGGACCTTTATTCCTGGGGACGAATGAAAAGGGTGAAAGAGGACCTGGCCAACAGAGTAGGTGAGAAAAAGATACCGCTGGTTATCTACCTGCATGGCTGCCTCGGGTTCGAATGGCACACCAATCATGACATCTCTTTTCTCCTCCGAAACGGTTACGCGGTTCTTGCACCTAACAGCGCCGCCCGGAAATACATGCCAACAGGTTGCCCCCCCAATTCTGACAGACGCGTCCTGGCTTTTCGGCTTGCAGATGCCAGCTACGCCCATGAGGCAGCAAAGAACCTACCATGGGTAGACAAACGAAACATTTTTATGATGGGGTTTAGCGAAGGCGGGATAACGACAGCGCAATATGATCGTGGCGGCCTTGCTGGTAGGGTTATCCTCGGATGGACTTGTAATGCCGGGTGGCCCGAATACAAAGGAATTTTAGGACCCCGGGATGAGCCAATACTGGCGGCCGTTGCATCCAACGATCCCTATTTTACGAGTTCTGATACTTCTGGTGATTGTGGCAGCTCGATGTTCTTCAGGCGTAATGCAGAGTCCATCGTTGTCGACGTTAAACTCCATGGCTACACAAGCCTTCATGGCGTCCAGATCCTTCCGGAAGTACAAAAGAAAATTCTTCAGTTCCTTGAAATTAACAGGCGTCCCTAAAGCAGGGAGTTTAAAAATTACCAGGATCAAGCCATAAGTTCTAAGTTGATGCGATGATTCAAGTATGTGAAGGTTTTAATCCTTTGAAATATTGGCATTATTTTAATATCTTAGCCTAACTAAAGGATTCACTTGACCACTATTCCGCTTCGCTTCATAGCGGCAGGTGAGTTTGACATTATCGCTTTCTATCCGTAATTTTCTACTCTGCTAAATGCTTCCCTGTATTGATTTGTAGGTGTACTTCTCGAACAAGAAGTCCCTTATTCAACTGTCAAAGAGCAAAGGCGGGGTCAACAATGATCCTGCCTTCTATTATGATTGGGCTATCCCCTTTTTGCTTATTGACATCTTCCCTCATTCTGTTATCATCCCCTTAGAAATACGCTCTCCAATCGCCTTGCTCGGGAGGAAGGTATGGTAAGGAGATTTTAAACCCCATTTCTTGAAAGAGAGGTGGGGTTTTTTAATGGCTTATCCCAGAACCAATATCTCA
>JAOUFX010000382.1 GCA_029857975.1 Deltaproteobacteria bacterium
CCGTGGTGGGAATGGAGGGAAACGGCCCATCGAGTTCAGACCTTCGCCCCATTGGAAAAGTTCTGGCTTCGGAAAACGGCGTATCTCTGGACGCGCTGATGGTCGCGATGATGGGCCTCAGCCCCCCAAGCGTTGACTCCCTGCGTATCGCCTCTCAACGGCGATTGGGAGAGGTGGACATTACCAAGATCAATATCCAAGGCCATTGGTCGCGCCTGGAAAAATTCAAGATGCCCCTCACCTTTGCCAGCCGGGGCCTGTTGGGAACCATCGTGAATAAACTTTTCTACCGGCCCCTGATTAAACCGGCCCTTCGAGTGAATCCGTCTCTTTGTACCCAGTGTGAAGTTTGTATTCAGCACTGCCCTGCCCAGGCTCTAACCATGAAAGAAATTCCTTGCCTGGACAAAAAAAAATGTATTGCCTGCTACTGCTGTTATGAACTTTGTTCCAGTCAGGCGATTGAGCTCACCGGCCTCCTGCGCCGGATAACCAACTAAAACCCGGTTAACCCAAATATCCTTATGTTCCGCCCAAAAAAATTATAACCTTTTAAAAAAAGCCTTGACAAAAATTTTTTCCCTAATAATAATGTATAAAATTCCCTAACTTGGAAGGAGCAAAAGATGCTAAAAAACAAGAAGGGTTTTACGTTAATTGAATTAGTTATATTGATTGTAATCATTGGAATTCTGGCCGCGGTGGCTATCCCCAAGTATATCGATCTAACAACGGATGCGGCGAATGCCTCCGCCAAGGGTGTATTGGCTGCTCTAAGGGGAGCCAATAGTCTTGTATTTGCTCAGCGTCTCATCGCGGGAACCACGGGTACATATACGATGGGCGATCTGGTGACCGGAGCCCAACTTCAGGGGGTGACGGTAGGAACTCCGGCAACGAACTCGGTTTCCTTCACCGTACCCGGAGGTTTCACCTATACCTTCAGCCTTACCGTAGGCACTGTTCCCACCACCATAGGAACAGTTTATTCGGGAACGGCCACCTGGTAGAGGTCTTCTCTCCGAGGTAAAAGGGGAAGAATGGGGATCTGAAAGATATTCACCCTCTGTGATAAATAGCATAAAAGCAATCGTAAAAGGGGTCAAATCAACCGCTTTTTTGGCTGGTTTGGCCCTTTTTTTTGCCTCTCTGCTCTTTTTTTATGACCTGTTTGAGGGCAGATACCTCCTCACCGAAAGGGATTTAGGCCCCTATTTCATCCCCCCCAGATTCTTTTGGGTGGAAAGCATAAAAATGGGGGATTTTCCTTTGTGGGATCCCTACCAGTTCTCCGGCCATCCTTTCTTCGCCAATCCCCAATATGCCATCTTATATCCTTTTAACGGCTTATTCTTTCTCCTCCCCTTTGATGTGGCTTTTAACGCCATTATTATTCTTCATTTCTTTTTGGGTGGATTCTTCACCTATCTTCTTCTCCGGGATTTAAAGGCCAGTTCAACCGGCTCGCTCATCTCCGGCTTGATATTTATGCTGAGCGGTTATCTGCTTTCCGTCCACAGCCTCCTTACCATTCTCCTTTCAGTCATCTGGACTCCCCTGATTATTATGTTTTTCAGAAGGTCGCTGGCCAGCCGGCGGTTCAAGGATGTCTTTTTAACTGCAATTTTTATCACCCTTTCTTTCTTGGGGGGTGGAATCGAAATCGTCTATGGCAATTTTTTTGTCCTGTTATTCATGGTGATCTTCCCCCTCCAGGTAGACTCCCCGCCGGAGAAAGAACAAAACCAGGCTGAAACTCCATGCCGAAGAATTGGGGGGGGAGTCAGGACCCTTGGGATTGTGACTCTGATCTTCCTGATTCTTTCCGCCGTTCAATTACTCCCCTTTCTGGAGCTATTTCATCATTCCATCCGGGGCGGCGGAATCTCTTATCAAGAGGCGACCGTATGGAGTTTTGCCCCCAAGGACCTACTTTTATTTTTTCTGCCAGATGCATATGGATATTTTCTGGACATGAAAAAATATTGGACCGTCCAATGCTGGCTCAAAACCTTATATACGGGCGGCCTTCCCTTTATTTTGGGCGTTTTCTTCTTTCTTCTGGGTAAAAATCGAAAACTCTTCCTCGCTTTGATGCTCTTTTCTGTTTTTTTATCCCTGGGACATCACAACCCATTATATTTTTGGGTGTATAAATATGTCCCCTATTTTGATGGCATCCGTTATCCCGTGAAATTCCTGTACATCTTTATTCTGGTTCTTTCCATCATAGCCGGTTTAGGGTTTGAAAGATTATCCGCCTTGGCCAAGGATGGCGAGAAAAAAGGGCTCAAAAATCTTCTCGTTTTTTTCTCTCTCTTTTCCAGCTTTCTCCTTTTATTTTTCATCTTGGGCCATAAAGAAATTGAAACTTTCCTGCAAGCCAAAGGGATGGATTTCCCCAACTTCAACCACCTCTCTATCAACCTGTATCATGCTAAAAGATTTCTATTTTACTTGACGGTTTTCTTTTTGGTTCTAAGGGTGGGGCAGGAGTGGCGATGGAAAAGTTGGGTCAGGGTTCTCCTGATCTTCTTCTTAACCACCGACCTCTTTGGGAATATGGGATTCTACGGAAAAGAAAAATCTTTTGACTTCTTCCAGAAGACCAGGATCTTAGAAATGATCGCGGCCGACAAAGGGCCTTTCAGGGTTTTTGCCACCGGGAAGACGATTTCCATGGAAAACCCCATTTTCGTTCGGGGGGGGACCCCTCTTGATCTCGTGAAAGCCAAGCACCTGCCAACGATGAATCTGCTGCATAGGGTGCATGATACCTGGGGAATCGATGTGATTCGCTTAAAAAGGCTCGATGATCTTTATGGGGCCTTTACCGGCGCTTCCTCTATTTCCGCCACCAATCTACTCGACCTTTACAGCGTGAAATATGTCATCTCGGTCACTTCCCTCAAAGGAGATCCCCGTTTGGAACTTATCGATTCAGGAAGGGAAGACTCCCTGGGCGGCAAGGAAGCTTTTTCAGAATACACTGTTAAATTATACCGCCATAAAATCCCTCTGCCGAGGGGGTGGTTGGTCAAAGATGTTAAAGTCATGGATTCCAAGGCAATCCTTTCCACGATGATTCGCAAGGATTTTCATCCCCAAAAAGAGGCTCTGCTCGAAGAGAAACCCGAACTTCTTCGGTCCGCAACTGCCCCGCCCTCCGGACAAAACCCTCCTCTGCGCAGCCAACCTTACGCCAAAGACCAAAGGTCACCCAAGGAAGTGGAGTTTATTTCCGAGAGCAATAATAGGCTGCGCCTTCAGGTAAAGACGACCGAAAATACCCTGCTGGTGCTAAATGATACTTATTTCCCGGGTTGGAAGGCTTTGGTGGACGGTAGGGAGGAAAAGATTTATCGAGTCAATTATACCTTCCGGTCCTTGTCTCTCGGTCCTGGGACTCACGCGGTAGAGTTTATCTATGATCCTTTAAGCTTTAAACTGGGGGCTCTGATAAGCCTTCTGGGAATCTTTGGTTGTCTGGTTGTTGGAAAAATAAACCGCAAAAGAGAAAGCAATCTTGCCCAAACCGGATGCCCATGAGGCCAAGCCGAGTGACCCTGGACGCTGGATGGGAGGAAGCCTTGGACGTTGGAAATACGAACGCCTTGACTTTATTCCTTTTGGAGGAAGCTCCGGCCTATAATGACTGGATTTTTCGCAAAATCAGACCGTTCTTAGGGGAAGATATCTTGGAGGTTGGGTGCGGAATCGGCAATCTGACCGGCTTGCTGCTTAGTCAGGGAAGAGTTATTGCCGCGGATGTACAGGAAGGTTATCTGCGCTTGGTGGAAAGCAAGTTTCGGAGTCACGTTAACTTGCAAAGTCTTCTCCTCTGGGACATCCAAAAAGCCTCCCCCCAAGAACTGAACACGGCCATCGATACCATCGTTTGTTCCAACGTGCTGGAGCATGTAGAGGAAGATGATCCGGTCTTGCAGAATTTCTACCAGTTACTCCCCAAGGGGGGAAAGGTCATTGTCCTGGTCCCTGCTTTCAAAGCGCTTTATAATGTCCTGGACAAGGAACTTGGTCATTTTCGGCGTTATGGGAAAAAGGAGCTGCGGCAAAAGCTCATCCGGAATGGTTTCCATCTGCGCCAAATCAATTTCTTCAACCCGTTGGGGGTGATGGGGTGGTTTATAAATGGGTCGCTTCTAAGAAGACGTCTATTACCCGTATGGCAGGTCAAGGTTTTTAATAAAATCGTTCCCTTCTATATCCGGATGGAAAAAATCATTCCCCCTCTTTGGGGGCAATCCTTGATCGCCGTCGGGGAGAAGACCTGAAAAGATCGGGGAGAGCTTGAAAAACTTAATGATCGAGGGAGCCCTG
>JAOUFX010000384.1 GCA_029857975.1 Deltaproteobacteria bacterium
TAGCGGAATTCCGGCGAGGATAAAAACCTTTTTCATGTGTGCCCGGCATGGGTAATCAATTGCAGACCCTGGCCATCGACACCGTGGCGATGTTCATTTCTCGAACGGCGTTCGCGCTCGGGCCAGTGTAAATATACAAACGGGGGATGGAAGGGGAAATTGAAGTTGATAATATCGGCAACCTATGGTATGAATTTAAAAATTTATTATACGGGTCGACAGTTGCCGGTACTTTTGGTTTTTATGGACGGCGGGGAACAATTAAGAAAAAATATGTGGAGAAGGAGCTTTGATGAAGATCAGAGTTCTCGGCTGTTATGGGGGGGAGCTACCCGGATATCGATTTTGCAGCTTTGCGGTAGATGGGAAATTACTATTGGATGCAGGAGCGGTGACCTCCGTGCTCCGTCTTCCTGAACAGCGCCGGCTTTCTTACATCCTGGTCACCCACACCCATCTTGACCATATCAAAGATATCCCTTTTCTGGCGGCCAACCTGGTAGAGGAGCGCTTCCATCAACCGGTCAACATTATCAGCACCGGCCAGATCATTGAAAGTATCAAATCCCACCTTTTCAACGACGCTCTATGGCCGGATTTCACGGTCCTGCCCACAGTAGAATTTCCCGTGTTAAAATTCATTTCCATCGATCCGGAAGTGGACGTTCCCTTGCAAGAATTCACGATCCGGGCCATTCCTGTGAACCACACGGTCCGGGCCGTCGGCTACATCATTCGCAAAGGTCGAAGCGCCATTCTTTACACCGGGGACACCGGACCAACGGAACGAATCTGGGAAGAGGCCAATGACCTTGAGGACTTGAAGGCAGTGATAGTAGAAACTTCGTTTCCTAATGGATTAAGGGCGGTCGCGGAAAGCAGCGGCCACATGACGCCCCTGATGCTCAAGAGGGAATTGAAGAAACTGCGCCGCAGCGGCGTTCCCATCCTCCTGGCGCACATGAAGCCCCAGTATTTAGGATTACTAAAAAAGGAGGTGCGCCAGATCGGCTACCCCAAGATTTCCTTTTTGCGGCAGGGGGAGCGTTATCAGTTTTAAGCCATGAAAGAGAACAATCAGCAATGGATCCAGTGCAATGCTTGCCGGGAAATGCTCTACCGTAAAGAGGTAGAACGTAACCTCCAGGTTTGCCCCAAATGTAATTACCATTTTCGCATTTCCGCGGCTGAGCGGCTATCCTTAGTTTTGGACGAAGGAAGCTTTGTGGAGATGGATGCGGAATTGGAGCCCATGGATCCCCTGCGATTCAAAGATCGAATGAAGTATGAAGAAAGAATTTTGGAAAGCCAGAAAAAAACCCAGGCCAAAGAAGCGATCGTCTGCGGAAAAGGGACAATCTTAGGACAGCCCGTCATGATTGGGGTGATGGATTTTGAATTTATGGGGGGCTCCATGGGATCCGTGGTGGGTGAGAAAATTGCCCGTTTGGTCGAAAAGGCAATGGCTGATGATTGGGGGGTTGTCATTTTTTGTTCTTCGGGGGGGGCGCGCATGCAGGAAGGAATCCTTTCCTTGATGCAGATGGCCAAAACCAGTGCGGCCTTAGCCCGCTTAAAAGAAAAAGGCCTGCCGTACCTTTCCTTTCTGACGGATCCTACGACCGGCGGGGTGTCCGCGAGTTTTGCCATGCTGGGAGATGTTATCCTGGCCGAACCCAAAGCAATTATCGGATTTGCCGGCCAACGGGTGATTGAACAGACGATCAAGCAAAAGTTGCCCGCAGGATTTCAGCGATCCGAATACCTTATGGAGCGGGGTATGATCGACCTGATCGTTGAACGGAGGGAGATGAAGAAAATTTTAGCCACCCTCCTTTCTTTATTGCGTAAGCAGAAAATACGGGAGAAGGAAGCCTGACCGGTGCAAAGGAAAGAAGAAATTAAAAAAGGTTACCAGCAGACCCTGGATTACCTTTTCGGTTTGCAGCGATTTGGGATCAAACTGGGCCTTACCAATATCACGGCCTTGCTCGGCCATTTGGGTAATCCCCACGGGGGATTGCCGGCCATTCATATCGCCGGTTCCAATGGAAAAGGTTCTACGGCAATTTTTCTAACGTCGGTATTACGGCAGTCCGGCTTGAGGGTAGGCCTGTATACATCCCCCCATCTGATCGACTTCAGCGAGAGAATCCAGGTTAATGGGATTCCCATTTCCTCGGAAAAAGTGGTCCAGCTGACCGAATATATCCGGGAAGTCGTCGAGAGAATGATCCACAGGGGAGAACTTTGCCTGACTCCGAATGCCCAACCCCGGACTAAGGACTTTGACTTCGAGAAAGCCACGATCACTTTTTTCGAATTCACCACGGCCATGGCTTTTCTCTATTTCCGCGAGGCCAAAGCAGAGGTGGTCGTACTGGAGACAGGTTTAGGAGGAAGGCTGGATGCCACGAACGTGATCGATCCTCTGCTTTCCCTGATCACTCCTATTTCTTTGGAACACCAGCAGTACCTGGGGAAAACGTTGATGCGCATCGCCGCCGAAAAAGCGGGGATCATTAAGCCGCAGCGGCCCTTACTTACCTCCGCCCACCAGCCCCGCGTGGTTGCTCTCTTGCGCCAAAAGTGTCGGGATCTTGGTTCCCCCTTCTACGTTTGGGGAGAAGATTTTACGGCTAAGCGGCAGGCCCCCGGGATTATCGATTTTAAAGGACGATCGCATCGCTGGGCGGGTCTGCGCTTGGGATTAACCGGCAGCCATCAAGTTGTCAATGCCTCCTTAGCGCTGGCAGCGGTTGAAGTGTTAATGGAATCCGGGTTTACCATTGCAGAAGATCAAATCCGGCGGGGTGTCGCCCAGGTTAAATGGCTCGGGAGGTTGGAGTTGATCGGACAAAATCCCAGGATTCTTTTGGACGGAGCTCACAATCCGGCAGCGACTCGGGTATTGAAAAAAGCTTTACAGGAGGGATTTCCGCGGCGCCGGCTCATCCTGGTCATGGGCATCATGGCGGATAAGGATATTGCCAAAATGATGGCCAACCTGGTCCCCCTGGCCGATTTTTTGATCCTTACGCGGCCGAAAATGGACCGGGCGGCCTCCCTGGAGCAATTGCGGCAGCACGCTTCTGCTTTTCATAAATCTGCGGCCGCAATCGCCGACGTAGGTCAAGCCCTTGACCACGCCCTAACTGTGACCCGTCCCGAGGATTTGGTTCTCGTTTCCGGATCTCTTTTCACGGTAGGAGAAGCCCGAGCTCATTTAGCCAAAAAGGGCATGGTTCTTTCTTGATTTATTCCTTGGTTTACTCCATTTCCATGCTGTTCTTTCTTTTTTTTGCTTTTCTTCCCCAGGCAGACGCGCAGGTGTCCTTTTTAGAGAAGACGGAAGCTTTCCACGGCCCCATCCGGGTGCAGGCAGACCATGTTGCTTACGATAAAACGGAAGACTCTTATGTAGCGGAGGGAAAGGTAGAAGTTTGGGAAGGAAACCGCAAGCTTGCCGCTGATCGGGTATTCTTGAATGCCAGAACCAGCGAAGCCGAGGCCACCGGCAACGTGATCCTCGTTCAGGAGGAAGACGTCCTGCGCAGTGAAAGCATGAAAATCAATCTGGAAACCAACCTGGGAATTATCATCCAGGGGTCTCTTTTCTTGAAGAAACAAAATTTTTATCTCCGGGGGGAAGAAATCGAGAGGGTGGGGGAAGATACGTACAGAGTCCGGGGTGGAAGTTTCACGACCTGTGAAGGGGATCGGCCGGCCTGGCGTTTCACGGGAAGGGAAACCCTGGTAACGCTGGAAGAATATGCCTCCGTATGGGGGGCAACCTTTCAGGTGAAAAATATTCCGTTGCTTTATTCACCCTATTTGATCTTTCCCGTGAAGACCAAGCGGCAATCAGGTTTTCTGATTCCCCGGATCAGTTATTCCAACATAGGCGGGGTAGAATTAAACAATGCCTATTTTTGGGCCATCGCGAAAAACATGGATGCTACCTTTTACCTTGACCTGGCGACGACTCAAGGGGTGGGGAAAGGTTTGGAATACCGGTATATGCGCCAGAGAGATAGCCGGGGGAGCTTTTACGGGTATCACATCCGGGAAACGGATCAATACCGGCAAAAGCGAACCGAGCAGTTAGACCGCAAGCCCGACCGCTGGCAATTGGACCTTCAACATGAAGAGTATTTTAACCAGACTTTCTTTGCCAAGGGTCACATCAGAGAGTTCAGCGACCGGCAATATTTCAAAGATTACAGCTCCACCTATGAGGATCAATCCAGCGAACAGGCCTATTCGTTCATCTCCTTGACCAAGAACTGGGAGCGGTTCAGCCTTTTTGGAGAGGCCCGGCATACGGTTGATTTGAGGC
>JAOUFX010000383.1 GCA_029857975.1 Deltaproteobacteria bacterium
TCAAAATGGAATATCCTTGTTTCATTTTATTCTTTTATGTATCCTATTTCCATAGGCTGGCTGGATAGCATGGGGAAGGAACTGATCTCCTTGGAAGTTTTTCTACCTTTCATCCCCCTTTTTGTGGCCTTCGACCCCTTAGGGATCCTTCCTATTTTCGTCTCCCTCACCTCAGAGATGGAGCGGTCTGAGCGAAAAAGAGTGATCCGTCAATCCACGCTAACCGCCTTTCTGGTGAGCATCGGCTTTCTCGGAGTGGGAGAATCCATCTTTGCTCTGCTGGGGATCTCAGTGTCCGATTTCAAGATCGCGGGAGGAATCCTCCTCTTTATCATTGCCATTGTCGATTTGATCTTTCCCGAAAAAACCCGAACCTTTCCTAAAGAGACAATTGGGGTGGTGCCCATTGGAATTCCTTTAATTGTTGGACCGGCTGTCCTCACCCTCCTGCTGATGATTGTTCATACCTACGGATACTTTTCAACCCTCCTCTGTCTCACCCTCAACCTGCTGGTCGTCTGGCTCGTCTTCACGGAATCACATTGGATCCTGCGATTCATGAAAGAAGGGGGAACCAAAGGGGTGGCCAAGGTCTCTTCCCTGTTAATGGCTGCTTTTGCCATGATGATGATTCGCATCGGGATAAAGGAATGGATGGTGCTGTTGGAGTGAACACTTGTGAAAGAAAGCCTTGATGACAACTAACCTTAATAACCTACCCCCCTTCCCTCCATCTTATTATAGGCGGCAATTCGGTAAAAAAAGATCTTGTATCGGCGGGGCAAGGTCTTTATAATTTCCATAATCTTCTGGGTCTCCAATTGCACCCTATTTAGGAATTTCTTCAATCAGAGGGGAATGGGCTCTTCTCAGAATTTGTAGACCATTCTATAAGCGTTTTTTAAAGTGAGTATTTAAACTATCGGGGATAAATGGAGAGGATCCATGAAAGCTGCCTACTATCAAGGGAACAGAACCATCAAGGTTGGTGAATCGATCCAGCGCCCGCCCGGGCCGGATGAAGTCCGGCTCAATGTAGCTTATTGTGGCGTGTGCGGAACGGACCTGCATATTTTTAAGGGCGATATGGATAAACGGGTTAGCATACCGCAAGTCGCCGGTCATGAAATGGCCGGCGAGATTGCCGAGGTCGGCGCAAACGTTAAGGATTGGTCGGCAGGCGCATGGGTGGTGGTGCGCCCCTTGGATCCCTGTGGAAACTGCCCGGCCTGTCGCGCCGGACATGCCCATATCTGCTACAATCTCAAATTTCTGGGAATTGACACCCCTGGCGCTTTTCAGGGTTCCTGGACAGTGCCTGCCCACACCCTTCACCGTTTGCCTCCGACTCTTCCTCTGGATCAGGCAGCCTTAATCGAACCCCTGGCTGTGGCCTGCCATGATGTGCGGCGGGGAGAAGTGCAATCCGGAGAAGAAGTTGTAGTCATTGGCGGGGGTCCCATTGGCTTACTGATCGCTATGGTCTCTACCCACCTCGGGGCGCGGGTGTTAATCTCGGAATTGAATCCATTTCGGATAAACCTGGCTCGCGAGATCGGGCTGGAGACCATCAATCCCCAAGAAGCTGATCTGGCCGCTTGGGTGGGAAAGCGGAGCGGCGGGGCAGGGGCCGATGTGGTTTTTGAAGTGTCCGGGTCTGCGGCTGGCGCTGCTTCCATGACCCAACTGGCGCGGGCCCGGGGCCGGATCGTTATTGTGGCGATTTTCGCGGAATTATCCAAGGTGGACCTTTTCCGTTTTTTCTGGCGTGAATTGCACCTCTGCGGCGCGCGGGTGTATGAGCCGGAAGACTTTGAAAAAGCCATTGCTTTGGCGGCCAGTGGAGTCCTGCCGCTAAGCCGGTTGATCAGCGACCGGCGACCTTTGGCGGATTTGCAGGGGGTATTTGAGCAGATCGAAGGCAGGACAGACCTAATGAAGGTCTTGATTGATACCCGAGGAGAATAAACAGATATTCTGAGCCAATTCAGGTTGGATGGCAAGGTCGCGCGGGTGCCGGCTTGCCGGCACGGCCGATGATGTGCCCGGTGCGATTCTCACGGTTGTTGGTGATCGATGGGACGACAAAGCAGGATTTGGAAGTCCGGCAGCCGGAATGGTTCCACCGCAAAAGATTCAAGGTCCGGCAAGAGGACGAGTTTTTATAAAGAAAAAAATATAGCCGATAAAAAAGGAGGAAAGAATGGAAGGGAAGTCCCTGTTAGAAGGGATCGATAGTGGAAGGTTGGAAAGGATTGTCTTGGCTCGTATACCCATTGGCGTGGATTTATTGGAAGCGATCTACGAGGTGGTGAAGAGGGAAAAAATTCATAAGGGCCTGATCCTTATGGGAATCGGTGCTCTGGAAAAAGCCGTCTTCAGGAACTTGAAAATTTTTCCCCGAGAATATCCGGTAACGCCCAAAGACCGAATTTATTTCGAGGTGCAAAAACCTTTGGAACTATTATCTTTAACCGGCTATATCGTTCCCCGGGTGAACGGAGAGCCCCACGTGCATGCCCATTTTTCAGCTTCCACCGTCGTGGGGGATAGCCTTGCTACTTACGGCGGGCACCTGGATCAAGGAACGATAACCTTTGTGAAAGCGGGCGTGGCTATTGGGGTTCTGGAAGGAATTGCGATGGGGAAAAAATGGGTGGAGGAGCGAAAAACCGAGGATCTATGGGTCGGGAGGGAATAAGGCAAGAAGGACTATGGAAAGGTTCAAACAATTGGTCATCGGGCATTTTGAGAGAATTCTGGTTGGCCTCATTCTCCTGGTGGCTTTTATTGGAACGTACTTTATCGAGGAAAAGTCGATCATCCTTAATTTTTATTATCTCCCTGTCCTGGTAGCGGGCTATTTATTGGGACAACGTATGGGCCTGTTGACGGCCATCCTTTCGATTCTGGCCGTGCTGCTCTGTGTTTTTATTTTTCCCGAGCGCTTTTTGGGGAGCAAACAAATTTTGCATAATTTCGCTTTGCTTTCTTCGTGGGCTGGATTTCTCATCCTGGCGAGCATCGTGGTGGGAACCCTGTACGAACTGAGCGAGCGGCGAATGTTAGACCTGAAAAAAGCCTACATCGGTATCCTGGAGATCTTATCAAAATACCTGGAGTCGACGGATCGATACACCAAGGGCCATTCTCTCCGGGTCTCCGAATTTTCACAAGAAATAGCCATAGCCATGGGATTATCCAAGACAGATGTTGAAAACATTCGAGCAGCCGGATTGCTCCATGACATCGGGAAGATAGAGATTAGTGGAGAGGTCCTACGCAAAGCGGCTGATTTAAGTATGGAAGAGCGGGCATTAATCAATACGCATGCCGCCAAAGGGGCGAACATCCTTTCCTCGGTAGGGGCTGTTCTCAATGAAGTCGTACCCATTGTCCTCGCCCACCATAAGTATTTTATGGATGATTTCGAGGCCGGGGCCAACGAGCAAATTCAGATCCCCTTGGGTGCCCGGATCGTGGCGGTTGCGGATTCTTTTGATGCCATGGTGACCGATCGCCCCTACCGCAAAGGTATGCCCCCCTGGAAGGCATTAGACGAACTTAGAGTAAAAGCGGGAACCCAGTTCGATCCCCAAGTTGTGGAAGCGTTTAAAAGAGTAATCGCTGAAAAAATTGAAGGAGTCTGACTCAACGGAAATTTAGCATTTTTCCTCGACGGTCCGCCCCAAAAAAGCATGCCTTTTAATTTCTTTTAACCATTGTGGGAAGGAACATGATATATTTAAAATTATGGGTCATCTAAAAGAGGATCAAGGATTTTTCATTTTATGGGGAGATTGCCAATGGCGGTGAAAAAATTAGGAGAACTCCTGGTTGAATCAGGCCTGATCACCGAGGCTCAACTGGCAGAGGTTCTGGAGGAAAGTAAAAAAAGTAGTGGGACCCGGATTGGAACCATCCTGGTGAAAAAGGGGTATGCAACGGAAATAGATATTTCCCAGACCCTTTCCTTTCAATTGAATATCCCTTTTATGGATATCTCGTCCGCCATCATTGATCCGCAAGCAATCCAACAGGTTAGCGAAAAGCTGGCTAAGAAGTACCTGGTGATCCCCCTCTACTTCGAAGGAAAAGTTTTAGTCGTTGCCATGGCTGATCCCTTGAACCTGAATGCCATTGACGATGTCAGTTTTTCTACGGGATTGCAAGTTCGCCCGTGCGTGGCCACCGCTTCAGATATTGCCGAGGCTATACGCATCCATTACCATCTCAGCCAGCCGATTGAGGATCTCATCGTTGACCTGAAGATCAAGTCGGATAGCCTTGTTGAGGTCCTCCACGATCTCGATGCGGAAAGGGACCTCACCGAGCAGGT
>JAOUFX010000385.1 GCA_029857975.1 Deltaproteobacteria bacterium
CCCTCCTGGCATTTCTACCGCACCTTGGTCTGGGCCCGGAAGCCAGGGCGATTCGCGCCGGCAGCATCGGTTGGGATATTACTTGAAAAGGGGAAGGCCTTTTTCATCCGTCGAAGGGGGCGGGGTGTTTCTTCCCGCCTTATCTTCGGAGAAATCACCGCCTCATGGTGCCAAGCAAATCGCCCTGGCCTCCGGGCCTTCGCCAAGCCATATAAAAAACTGGGGGTGGGCAATTGTTTTAGAATGTTTTAGACGACTCCATAAATTTTTCTTGACAAACTTTATTATTCAATGAGAATAGAGCCAATGAACGAAACGAAAGGAGGGCCATCCATGAACCATTGCTTCCGGAAAGGATTCGGTCACGGGCTGATTTGCCTGGGAGTGTTGGCTTGTCTTCTTGTCCTGAGCCAGACGAGCTGGGCGATCGACTCCAGCAAAATCCCCAAGCATATCGTCCTGCGAGGCGGAACGGTTGGGGGGCCATGGGTACCCATGGCCAATTTATTTGCCAATTTCATGATGAAAAAATTTCCTACCTTGAATATTCTTGTCCAACCGGGCGGAGCGGTTTCCAATATCCGGGTTATTAATGCAGGAAAAGACGCCGTGATGGGGTTTACCTATGTCCCCCTATATTGGGAAGGAAGGATAGGTAAATTGGACCAGGGTAAAAAATACGAAAATATCCATGCGCTTCTGGCCTCCACCGCCAGCTTCCAACAATTTGCTGTTTTGGCCGATAGTAAAATCCGGTCGATTTCGGACCTGAAGGACAAGCGCATCGCACCCGGTCACCGGGGAGGGGGCGATGAGACTTCGGCCCGCATAGTGCTCGAGGCCTACGGGATTACTTACGAGGGTATTCGGAAGGCAGGAGGTACGGTGAGTTTTGTGCAAGCCATGGAAATGGGAATGGGCCTGAAAGACGGAATCTACGACTTCGGGAATTTCGCAGGGAACTGCCCGCATGCAGTTTTGCAGGATGTGGAAACAACCAAACCCGTGCGTCTCTTGTCCATCGACAGCGAGCATGAAAAAAAGATCCTGGAAAAATATCCCTATTATGCTTTTGAAAATACATCCCCCGGCGCATTGAAGGGGCAAAAAGAACCCGCCCGTCTCATGCTCAATGTTGCCATTCTCATTGCCCATAAATCTCTTGCCGATGAATTTATTTACGAGGTTACCAAACTTCTTATCGAAAAAGGCCCGGAGTTTCGAAAGTCTCTTGCCTTTATCGACCGGTTAAATCCTCCGTCCAGGGCGGTTGGAGGTTTAAAACCCGAGATGATGCATCCGGCAGCGGCCCGCTATTTTAAAGAAATCGGGGTTTTCAAATAGTTCCCCAAGATTTCTCAACTTGTCTTCGGAGAGTCCTTCTGGATTGCCGGAGGACTCTCCGCAAGAAGTTTCCTTCACATAGCCCTCAGGGATTGGCCAATTCCAAGAGTGGAAGCAGGCTGGGAGCCAAATTCTGGGTGGATATTTGGGATTGGTGATTATGGGTTCTTGCATAACGAATTCCCATTCCCCGCATCGATCCCGCCGTTCGGCCTCCCAACTTTAGGTCTCTGGACAGCCGGAAGGTCAATCTAGGAATAGTCCTCAAAGGAAATGGGCGATGGATGAGGCGAAGAGAATCGAATCGGCGGCCCCGAAAATTCAATCCGAGCAAGGCAGAAAAAGTTATTTTGAGCATTTAATACAGGGGTGGAGTAGCTTCCGCGTCGGAACGAAATTCGTCCTGGTTCTGTACATCGCCCTCGCCCTCTCTCTATCGAGCTTTCACCTGTATACGGCCTATTTTGGTTTATATGAATCCTGGGCCCAAAGAGCTGTCCATGTAATGTTCATTCTTTTAATTGTTTATTTCACCCCCAGAAAAATCCAACAAGGAGGAGAGATCCGTTATTATCTTTCTTTTTTCGATCTCGTACTGGGGACGGCGACGCTCGGATTGTGTATTTACATGTATCTCGAATATTTTAATATCAGCGTTACCCGGGCCGGGCTACCCAATAAGCCGGATGAAATTGCCTGTGGGTTCTTGATCTTTTTGGTTTTGGAAGCTTGCCGGCGTCGCGTAGGATTTGCCGTAACGGTTCTGGGAGCCGTCTTTTGGGCCTATACCCTATGGGGTCATTTTATTCCAGGCTATTTGGGCCATCCCCCCTTCTCATTCAACACCATAACGGATTTTTTCTTCAATAATACAACCGGGGTATTCGGCATCCCGACAGCGGTATCCGCTCTTTATATCATTTTGTTCATCATTTTAGCGGCCTTTTTGTTTTATGCGCGTGCCAGTGATTTTTTCTTGAAGCTCTCCTTTTCTCTCACCGGAACTTGGAGAGGGGGGCCGGCCAAAGCAGCGGTGGTGGCAAGTGGTTTGTTCGGCAGTATTCATGGGAGCGGACCTGGAAACGTAATGGCCACGGGGGTATTTACCATTCCTTTAATGAAACGTCTCGGTTACCCTCCTCACTTTGCAGGAGCGGTAGAAGCGACTGCGTCCACCGGCGGGATCCTTCTTCCCCCGGTGATGGGAGCCACGGCCTTTCTGATTGCTGAATTTACCCAAACTCCTTACATTAAAGTCTGTTTATACGGATTACTTCCCGCTCTCTGCTATTATTTGGTGATATTCATCCAAGTTCATATGGAAGCCTTAAGACAAAACTTGCCGACCATGGAAAAGAAAGACTTACCCAGCATTTTTGAGGCACTCAAAGAAGGCTATTTACTGATTCCCGTCATCCTGATCGTCGTTTTGCTGATCATGGGATATTCCGTCCTTCGTGCTGCCTCTGTATCCATTGTAGCGATCATCCTTCTTTCCTTCCTGCGGGCGTCTACTCGAATGGGAATCAAAGAATTTCTTGCCGCCCTGGAAACAGGGGCCTCCAACGCCGTCATGGTCGCAGTCACCTGCGCCACCGCTTCGATCATCGTTGGGAGCGTCAGCTTTACCGGCTTCGGTACCAAACTGGCCAGTCTTATTTTTTACCTATCCATGGGGAAATTGGCGCTGGCTCTGTTTTTTACCATGATTGTTGCCATTATTTGCGGCATGGGAATGCCCGCCACTCCCGTATATGTCATCCTCATCTCCACAGCTGCACCGGCCATGTTAGAAATGGGGGTTCCCATCATTATCTCTCATATGTTCATATTTTATTTCGGCACCATGGCTGCAATAACCCCCCCGGTGGCTCTCTCTTGTTATGCCGCCGCTTCTTTGGCGGATGCGGACCTGAATCGCCTTTCATTTACCGCAGTCAAATTAGCGCTGGCCGGATTCTTAATTCCCTTTATGTTCGTTTATAATCCCGGACTGCTTTTAATGACCGGCTTTTGGGGAGCTGTCTATGCCCTCATGACTGCTTTGCCCGGATTCGCCGCCATGGGCATCGGAATATCAGGGTGGTTTTTGGGCGATCTCAACTTGTGGCGCCGAGCCTCGCTGATCGTAGGGGCCATTTTTTTGATTTGGCATGGAGTGATTACGGATTTAATCGGGCTGGCTATGATCGTTGGAGCCATAGGCTCTCAATTTTATCATCATCAAAGGGCACGGAGGTGCTCAGGGCAATAACCAAGGGGGTATTAGGCTCGCCCAGCTCCATTTTCTTTGGAACCTTTACCTGCTACCGCCATCGGCGGTTATACCAAGAGGATAGAACCACCAGAAAAATTCCTGTCAGGTCAGTACTCCAGCCCGGTTTAATGAGTAATAAAGCTCCAACCACCCATAAGGTACGCTGAATAAAGTTGGCCCGCTGGAAAAGGAACCCCTGGATGCCAGCACTTAAAAAGAAAACGCCGACAATAGCTGTAGTAATAGCCAGAACGTTCCTTATCCAATTGCCGTAGCCAATCAGCAGTGGTGGACCGTATACGAACATGAACGGCACGATAAAGCCAGTCAGAGCGACCTTAAAAGCTGTCCAACCCGTTTTTCCTAAAGGGGCTTGGGCAATGCCTGCCGCAGTGTAGGAGGAAAGAGCAACCGGTGGAGTGATTGCCGACATGGTGGCGTAGTAAAAGATAAAAAGATGGACAATGAGCGTATCCACTCCCATCTTCATCAAGGAAAGCGCCGCCGTAGTTGCCGTGATGAGATAGGCAGGGGTAACGGGCATGCCCATGCCCAGGACAATACAAATTATCATGGTGAAGATGAGAGCGAAAATCATATGGCCGCCAGAGGCTTCCACCACGAGGGCCGAGAGCTTGACCCCCAAGCCAGTCAGTGAAATGAGCCCCACAATGATTCCAGCGGCCGCACAAGCTGTTGAGATCATCAACGTGTTCCGAGCTCCAAG
>JAOUFX010000386.1 GCA_029857975.1 Deltaproteobacteria bacterium
TCCCGCCAGTATTGGAAGCTGATGCCTCTCCTGGCAAAAAGGTACAGGACCTTTGCCCCAGACAATCTCGGCTCCGGCAACTCTGACCCCCTTCCTCCCAACGTTGAGGTGGCGGACTTGGCCCGCTGCATGGTCCACTTCATGGACTTCCTAAGGATAAAAAAGGCCCATATTTTCGGTTTCCATACGGGCAACAAGATCGCTACAGAATTGGCAGCTGCGTGGCCCTCCCGGGTAGACCGCCTGATACTCTGTGGCCATACCCACAGCATCATGGCTGAGCACGAGGCCCTCAATGCCGCCCTGAAGGCCCAAGTGGGGCCCTCCATTCGCAAGTTCAAACCCGAGCCAGACGGCTCACACTTGGTGAAGCAGTGGACGGCAGAGTTTGGTCATGTGGCGAACATATGGTGGGAGACCACCAACTTCGCTCGGGAGAAGCTTACGCCGGAACTCTTCCAGCAGCGAAGGGAGCGCGTCATAGAGCAGCTTCAGATCAGGGATGTGGCGGAGGTATACAGGGCGATCTTCGCCCTCGACCTGGGAGCCAGGATGCGCCGGATCAAGGCCAGAACCCTCATCATTGAGGTGGCCACACCTCAAGAGGAGCACTTAGGCCGCCAGGGCGAGAAGCTGGTGAAGCTGGTACCCGGCAGCCGGCTGGCCACAGTAGAGCACAGCGCAGGCGGTACCGTGGTGGAGGTCGAGGCAGAGGAGATGGCCAGGCTGATCCTGGACTTTCTGCAGGGGTAGTCGCCAACATCCTTTTACTGTAGAATTCTCTTTACCTTTTTAAATTTTTCAGTAAACTGCTAAAAGAGTTCCTAAACGATGCAACTCCCAAAGCTTTGGGCTGTTTTAAAGAACAGAAAGGAGGAACGGCATAATGAAAGGGTATGCAGGAAAAATTCTGCGGGTTGACCTGAGCCAAGGGCGAGTAAAGACCGAAACACTGGATGAAACCCTGGCCCAAAAATTTATCGGCGGGAGTGGACTGGCCGCTAAGATTTTATACGATGAAACGGGACCTGAGACCGACCCCCTCGGGCCGGAGAATCGACTTATCTTCATGACCGGACCTTTTGCCGCCACGCCGGTCATCACCTCCGGCCGGCACGCCGTGGTCGCCAAGTCTCCTCTGACCGGAATTTTTGCGGAATCAGATTCCGGAGGAACGTGGGGGCCATCCCTCAAAAGGGCGGGTTTCGATGGTATCGTGATTTTGGGGAAATCCGCAAAACCCGTTTATATCTGGGTCGCGGATGGGCAGGCCGAGATCCGGGATGCTTCCCACCTCTGGGGCCAAGATACTTATGAACTCGATCCCCTGATCCGGAAAGAAACTCACAAGGAAGCCGTGGTTGCCTCCATTGGACAGGGCGGAGAAAAAGGGGTCAGGTTCGCCAGCATCATGAATGACGGGAATGATGGACGGGCGGCCGGCAGGGGTGGAACCGGCGCGGTCATGGGGTCCAAGAATCTCAAAGCCATCGCTGTTCATGGCCACCAGCAAATTGAGATAGCGGATCCTGAGGGCCTGAAAGCGTCGCTGAAGGAAATCAGCCCCATGGTGGCCAAGAATGCCGAGGGAATGCGCAAGAATGGAACCGCCGGCGGGGTGGCTACGTTTGAAGCCTTGGGGAGCCTCCCGCTGCAGAATTGGAAATTCCAGGGACGTTGGGAACAGGGAGCGGTGAAAATCGCCGGGCCCGCCATGACCGAAAAGATGCTCACTGGAATTTATCACTGCGAAAGATGCGTCATCGGCTGCGGAAGGAGGGTGAAGATCGACAAAGGTCCGTACGCCGGAGTGGAAGGCGGAGGGCCCGAATACGAAACCGTCGCCCTCTTGGGCAGTCTTTGCTTAGTGGATGATTTGGAAGCAATCGCCAAGGCCAACGAGCTATGCAATCGCTATGGAATCGACACCATCTCCTGCGGAGCGGCCATTGCCTTTGCCATGGAGGCGTACGAAAAAGGTTTGATTACCAAAAAGGATACCGGAGAGCTGGAACTCCTATGGGGACGGGGCGATGTATTGGTGAAGATGGTGGAGAAAATCGGCAAGCGGGAAGGCTTGGGTAATCTTTTGGGTGAGGGAGTGAGAATCGCTGCCGAAAAGATCGGCAGGAACGCCGTGGAATTCTCCCTCCATGTAAAGGGACTGGAAATCCCCGGCCATGATCCCAGATGCTTCAATGCCGGGGCGGTGAGCTATGCCACCATCAACAGGGGTGCCTGTCATTTGGGGTTCAGTCATGTCTTTGAACGTGTTCTCACCATGCCGGAAATTGGGATCGAAAAGACTCTGCCCAGGCTCGAGGCCAAGGGCAAAGGGGAAGCGGCGGCCAAGACCCAAAACATAATGGGCCTGTTCGACGCCCTGAAGCTCTGCAAGTTTACCATGTTTGGAGGACTCAAACTTACGCCGATCCTTTCCTGGTACAACATGGTTACTGGAATTCCGATGGACATGGCGAAGTTTTTAAAGACCGGGGAGAGGATCTTCAATCTTAAGCGGCTCTACAACGTGCGTTGTGGCATCAGCCGCAAAGACGATACCCTCCCTGCTCGTTTTCTCACTCTTAAACACGAAGGTGAAGGCCTAACGCCCAGCCTTCCTCCACTGGGGGAAATGCTCGGCGATTATTACAAATTCAGGGGATGGAGCGAGGAGGGGATTCCCCTCCCGGAAAAATTGCAAGAGCTCGGCCTTTAGAAATGCAGGAAAAATAGTTCGGCGTAATGAGTTCGGAGTTGGGAGCGTTAAAATTCCAGGGCCCTAACTCCGAACTCCCAACTCCGTACGAATACCGACCCATTAAATAACCTGTCATTGCGAGGAGTGGAGCGACGAAGCAATCCCAAGAAGAATCAGATTGCCGCGCCCCTTGGGCTCGCAATGACTTGTAAAGAAATTTATTGCCTTTGTAGTAAAAACTTTGTTTTTTGACCAAGGGGGCGGTCTTGCTAAAAATGGCCGCCCTTTTACTATGGGGGTCAATTTGATTGAGAAAAAGGTAGGGGTCGGGTAAAATGGTATTGAGATGGGTCGGTCGAAGAAAAAGGGGAATCGCCAAAAAAACAATGGCCGAAGAGTAATTTTCATTCTTATTCCGGTCTTCCTCGCCCTTTCCCTTGCTTTTTTTTATATACTTAAGACAGCATCACCGGGAAAAAAGCCTGGTCGCCAGGTGGTCCGCATCTCCATCCCCAGGGATAAAGGTGCAGAAGAGGAGGCCGCTCTTCGCGCCTTGCCAAAGCTGGCCTTGATCATAGACGACGGCGGTTACAACATTGAAAATTTTAAAGAGATGCTGGGAACGGGGAAGCGGATAACTTACGCCATTCTACCCAATACGCCCCATGCCCGGGAAGCAGCGCTAATGGCTTACCGAGATGGTTCCGAAGTCATGCTCCACTTGCCCATGGAGCCGAAAGAAGAAGAGTGGTATTCTTTGGAAAAGGACACCGTGCGGACAGGGATGGACGCGAAACGGGTACAGAAGATTTTGGAAGATGCTTTGAAACAGGTTCCCCATGTCCGGGGAGTCAACAATCACATGGGATCGAAAGCCACCGAAGACCCACAGGTGATGGAAACCCTGATGCAGGTTTTGAAAAAGGAAGGCCTTTATTTCATCGACAGTCACACCAGCTTCCAGACGTTGGGTCCGGAGATGGCCCGAAAGGTAGGCGTTGCCTCCAGGCGCAATGACAAATTCATCGACCGGGAGAAAAAAATAGAGGCCATCAAGAACGCCATTCGTTTGGCCATGAGAAAAGCCAAGCAAGAGGGGAGGGCCGTGGCCATCGGTCATCCCCATCCATTGACCGCCCGAGCCATTAAAGAGATGATATCAGAGATCGAAAAGGAAGGAATCAGGCTCGTTTTCGCTTCTGAGGTTGTGGGATGAAAAAAAGGGGTTTCCTCATAGCATTTATTTTTATTATTTTTTTAACCCTGGGTATAACGATAGCAAGCGGGGCTATCGCAGCTTATCGGTTGTTGGAGGTCCGTCATTGGTCAGCCCCCGATCATACCCGAGTGGTCATCGATCTGAGTGGCCCACCTACGTACAATATTCCTTCGTCAGAGAATCCGCTGTCCCTGGTCCTGAACCTGCAGGGGATTTTCCTTCAGAATGAGAAGAAGGAAATTCCCGTCAACGACCCGGTGATCCGGAAAATGATGGTGAATCCCAAGGGGAAAGACCTGGCGGAAGTAACCTTATTTTTGGTCAAACCGGCGCGATGGAAAGTTTTCAGCCTGAAACCTTACCAGGACAAACCCCACCGTCTGGTTGTTGACATCTTTCGAC
>JAOUFX010000387.1 GCA_029857975.1 Deltaproteobacteria bacterium
TAACAAAGTAGAAGACCAAATAACCGTCTATAATGAGGAAATAAAAAAACTGAAAATTGATACCAAAGATGTAAATAAATTTAAAGCGGAGAAAGAAGACCTTCAGAGACGCTTGAATATTATTTATACATTACAACGAGCCAAAACAGGTCCTGTGCGCGTGCTGGATGATTTGGCGACTTCTCTTCCTGGAAGGCTTTGGCTAACCTCTTTAAAAGAGAAAAACGGGAAGATGGAACTGAAAGGGATCGCCCTGGATAACCCAACGATCGCTAAATTTATGATCAATTTGGAAAAATCAGGGGTAATTAAAAATGTAGAACTGGTCATTTCCCAACAGCTGGAGCGGAGAGACGTAAAACTCAAAGAGTTCACCCTTACCTGTATTGTACAATATGGAAGCTCGCCCAGCGGGCCTACTTCGTGAGGGGAAAACACCGTGGCCATTACTTTCGATAGAATTATCAAACTGCCCACCTCCCGGAAAATACTGATCCTGGCTTTGTTTTTAGTTGCTATTCTGGGGCTTTATTTTTATTTAATTTACCTCCCCAAGTCGGAAGTGCTGGAGAAGAAAGTAGCGGAGATGGGGAGGCTGGAAACGCAGGTTCGGGAGCTGCGCATCATTGCAGCCAACATGAAACGTTTCCAGGCGGAAGCCGCCAAGTTAAAGGAAGAGTTGACATTGGCCATAGCCCAACTTCCCACGAGCAAAGAGATTCCTTCGCTGTTAGCGAATGTTTCGAATTTGGGAAAAGAAGCGGGGTTAGATTTCCTCCTCTTTCGGCCCGTTCCTGAGGTGATCCGAGAATTTTACGCCGAGATTCCCGTAGAAATTAAGGTGAAAGGGACGTATAACAATGTGGCGATTTTCTTCGATAAAGTGGGTAAGATGCCCCGCATTGTGAATATCGCCGGAGTCACAATGGAGGGAGCGAAAGAGTCGTTTGGACGATGGGAAATTACGACTGCTTGTACAGCCACCACTTTTAAATTTATTGAGAAAGAAGCAAGCGAGGCCGCAAAAGATAAAACGAGTAAACAAGAGGCAAAAGGAGTTCCGCCCACTAAGAAGTAAGGAGCGCTATCCCATGAAAGGATTGGGAGCTGTAATAATCCTTAGCATTTTTTTGATCTGCGGGGGATGCGGAGGCGAACCGCCCAAACCCACAAAAGTTCCCGTGCCTCCGGTGGGGAAACCAACAGTGACCCCAGCCAAAATATCTCCTCCCCTGACTGCGGAATTAAAAGTGGAACGGCCGTCCGTGATGTTCTATACTTATAATCCTAAAGGGAAACCGAATCCCTTTAAGCCATTGATCGTTGAGAGGCCGGAGGTTCCCCCGAAAAAGCTTGCCGAGGTAGTATTGGAAGCAGGCACTCCTTTGGAAAGGATGGAATTAAAACAATTAAAGCTGGTGGCCATCGTATGGAATATTCGAGAACCGAAAGCCATGGTAGAGGACGGAGCGGGTAAAGGATATATTATTTCCAACGGAACACCTATCGGGAAGAAAAAAGGGAAAGTTACCGAAATATCTTCTGCGGGAGTCGTGGTTAGTGAAAAACACGAAACCTCAGCAGGCAAATTTACTACCCGGGAAGTTACCCTCAAGTTGTACGAAGATTAACGAAGGAGGAAACATGCAAGGAAATCTTTTTAAGAAGTTTTGCCACCGCATTTTTTGGGGGGCCTTGATTGCTCTATTTCTTGTTTCCCCCTCCTTCTCCCAGGGGCAGGCGGAGAACCCCGCCCCCCTTTCCATTCAGAAAATCGAGGTGACCGAGTCAAGCGGTGGAGCCAGGGTTGCCATTGAAGGTTCAAAGCCGTTTGAATATACAGTGTTCAAATTGGCTAACCCGCTGCGGATCGTAGTGGAGTTACCCGAGGCGAAACTTGGCAAGCTGGCTGGCCCCATCAAGGTTCAAAATGGGATTGTGAATGTAATTCAAAACAAACAAATTGATGATCCCAAGAAATCCAGGGCCAGAGTTGAGATCGGACTTGATCAGCCCGTTGATTATGACGTGGATTCCGAAGGAAATTATCTTTTCATCGTTTTGGGCACACCACTTGCCGATTCTCCGATCGCGATAAAAAAACAAGAAGTGAAAAAAGAAGAGCCTCCGGCAGAAAAACCTTTACTGAAAGCCAAGGCGATTATGGATGTGGTCGTTGTTGAAAAGACAGATTGGGTTGAAGTGGAAGTTAAAGGAGATGGACCGCTGCCGGATTATAGAAGCTTCCAGTTGTCTAGGCCTTCCCGTCTGGTCGTGGACTTACCCAGGATCACCAATGCCTTCTCTAAGAGACGTATAGAGGTAGGCAGCCAGCTCTTAAAAGAAATCCGCCTGGGGCAGACTCCAGAAAGATTGCGGATAGTTTTTACTTCCCCGGGAAAAAAGTTACCCCCGTATCAGTTGACCAAAGAAGGCCAAGATCTAAAGGTTTTTTTAGGGGAGGTTAAAAAAGAAGAAGAAGTCAAGAAAGAAATCGTTCCGGTTGCTGAAGTCCCCAAGCCTGTCCTTACTGCGGAAGCGGAGACGAAGCAAACTCCCCCAGTGAAAGAAGCGACAGTTCTTCCAACTGCCCAAGTGAAAGAAGTTGCAGCTCCTCCTCCGGCGGAAAAGCCGCCAGCCCCGGCCCAAGAAAAAGAGACTTCTGCCGAAGCTAAGGCTGCTCCGGAGACGGATAAAAGCCAAGTAGGCCCTTACAAGGGAGCAAAAATTTCTTTAGACTTTAAAGATGCCGACCTGCATAACATCTTTCGGCTCATTGCGGAAGTGAGCAACCTTAATATCATAACCACCGATGACGTTAAAGGAAAGATTACCATTCGGATGGTAAACGTGCCCTGGGACCAAGCGTTAGACGTTATCCTGTCCACCAAGAATTTAATAAAAATTGAAGAAGGAAATGTCCTTCGTATCACCACAATTGAAAACGTCCGTAAGGAGCGGGAAGATAAGCAAAAAGAAGAAGAGGCGCTGCTCAAGAACCGGGATACCAAATTAAAGCTGGAAGAGACCACCAAGAAGATTGTTAAAGTAAATTATGCCGACGCCCTTGACCTGCAAAAACTCCTCTTAGAGCAAAAAGATGCTGGCAAAGGATTCCTCAGCCCCCAAGGTTCCGTGAAGGCTGACAAGCGAACGAACACGCTCATCATCCAGGACATCCGTAACAACCTGGAGGAGATTGAGCAATTGATTGAAAATTTGGATAGCCCCACCCCTCAGGTGCTCATTGAGGCCCGTATTGTACAGGCCGTTACGACTTTCGCGCGCTCGTTGGGCGTCCAATGGGGGGGTAGTTACAACCAGACAGGTTCTACTGCCTGGGGATTAACTGGAAATAATCCCAGTGCAGCAGCAGGCTGGGGATTTTCTCCCAGCGCTACGGCGGCCAGCACGAATTTGATTATGCCGTCTAATTTCGTGGTAAACTTTCCAGCCTCCAGCGCCAATACCCCTGTAGGAGGGATGGGTATTTCCTTCGGCAAAATAACCGGAGATTTGGTGAACTTGGATTTGCGCCTTCAATTAGGAGAAACCGAAGGCCAGACCAAAGTAATCGCTCGGCCTAAATTAGCCACGTTGACGAACCGGGAAGCGGTGATCAAACAGGGGGAAAAAATCCCCTATGAGACGACTTCTCAGGCCGGAACCCAAGTCCAGTTTATTGATGCTGTTCTTTCCTTGAAAGTAACTCCCCAGGTGACTCCGGATGGAACCATCATGATGAAAGTCGTCGTTACGCGGGATGCCCGGGGATCCTACCGCACCCCCGTGATGCAGGTTCCCAGCATCGATAACCGCGAGGCCTCCACGGAAGTTCTGGTCAAAGAGGGAGAAACCATTGTCATCGGCGGGATCTATGAATCGGAGAACACCGAAACTCAGCAGGGGATTCCCTGGCTGATGAAAATTCCTGTCCTGGGCTGGTTGTTCAAAAATAAGGAAGTTATTAATATTAAGAGAGAACTGCTGATCTTTATTACTCCAACCCTCATGCAGGCCAAAGCCGCATCCTAAAAGTATTACCATAAATATTTTTAGGGCACCCGTAAGGGTGCCCTTTTTTTTGCCCCAGCGGGCAGTAAATTGTTGGGGATACTGTTTTGCTTTATTTGGCCTTGCAGCCAAAAGATGATTATGGTATTTTTTTTCATCTGTTTATTTTAGGAGGAGCAATGGCTAAGCGGTATGACCCCCAGATTGTGGAGGAAAAATGGCAAAATATCTGGGCAGAGAAAAGACTTTTTCAAACCTTCGAAGACCCGCAAAAACAAAAGTATTACGTATTAGAAATGTTTCCC
>JAOUFX010000388.1 GCA_029857975.1 Deltaproteobacteria bacterium
ATCAAGGGCGTCATTTTAGACCCCCAACCTGTGGTCGAAAAACTAATCAAGTTCCGGAAGAATGAAAAAGTTAAAGCGATCGTGCTGCGCATCGATTCACCGGGAGGAGCTGTAGGCCCGGCTCAAGAGATCCATACGGAAGTGAAAAAAGCGCAGCGGGAGAAAAAAGTTTTGGTTTCAGTCGGCTCCGCTGCTGCTTCGGGAGGTTATTACATTGCCTGTGCCGCCGATAAGATCTTGGCCAATCCTGGATCGATCACCGGGTCCATCGGCGTGATCGTGGAAAGCCTAAACGTGGAAGAATTGCTGCACAAACTCGGTTTGCGCACCACCGTGATCAAGAGCGGGAAACACAAAGACATCGGCTCTCCCACCCGCCGGATGACCGCGGAAGAAAAGAAATTGCTCCAGGGGGTATTGGATAGCGTTCACGAGCAATTTATCCGGGCGGTGGCCGAAGGAAGGAAACTTCCTCTGGAGAAAGTACGGGCTTTAGCGGATGGCAGGATTTTCACCGGTGATCAAGCCAGGAGGCTGGGATTGGTAGATGAGCTGGGAAGCCTTGAGGATACAATCGCCTTGGCGGCAAAGATGGCGGGAATCAAAGGGGAACCGGAAGTCATCTATCCTGAGAAAAAAAGGTTTTCTCTATTGGAACTTTTGCTGCTGGAAACCATCCAAAAAGTTTGGCAGAGCCTAAGAGAAAATTCTTCCCCGTTTAACTTTTTTTTCTTGCCTCCTTCCATCTATCGCACAGCCGACGGCTGAAACTTTTCGGCCTCCCCATGTACGTTCCACGATATGCTTCCATAGATGTAGGTTCAAACACGGTCCGGCTTCTTTTGGCGGAAAGAAGGGACGGTGGCAATTTCCGCCCCCTGCGGGTGGAGAGACGTATCACCAGGTTAGGAAGAAATTTTTCCGCGAAGAATATGCTGGATGAAAAAGCCATGCTCCAAACTCTGGCAACCCTCCAGGTTTTTGCGGATATATTGCGGGAGGAAAGGGTAGAGACTGTCTTCGCTGTGGTCACGGGGGTGGTGAGAGAAGCCAAGAACGGAATAGAATTCATCGAGAAGGTTTGGAAAGAGACGGGAATCTCCTTGCGTCTTATCTCCGGGGAAGAAGAGGCCCGCTTGATGCTCCGCGGGGTACTCTGGTCGCTAAAAGACCAAACCCTCTCCCGGATCGTTGCCGATATCGGAGGGTGGTCCACGGAAATCCTCTGGGTCCAGGGGAATAAACCGGAAAAAACCCGGAGCCTTGGGTTGGGAGCGTTAATTCTGTGCGAAAAATTTCTGAAGAGCGACCCGCCAGAGCTGCAAGAATTGGAGTCTCTGGAAAAATATACCCAAGGGATTCTCAAGGAGACCCGGGAATGGTTGACAGGAGGCGGGCTGAGATTGTCAGGCCTCGATCCGCACCTCGTGGGGACAGCCGGCACGATGACGACCCTGGCGGCCATCGATCTAAAACTACCGGCTTATGATCCCCAAAAAATCAATGGCTGTCAAATTTCGCGTCCCGCTCTGAAAAAGATTTATCTTCAACTTCGTTCCCTTCCCATTCGGGACCGCCGCATGGTTCCCGGCCTGGAGACGGGGCGAGAAGACCTGATTGTCGCCGGGGCCGTGGTTGTTTTGAGTATCCTCAAAGTTTTTCATCTGGAGGATCTGCTGGTGATTGACTCCGGGCTTCTCGAAGGGGTTCTTCTGGACGGGATTTCCGGGCTTTCTTGATTTCGTTTTGGGGGTGGGACCCTAATTTTTACCAATGGCATTTTAATCGCCGCAGGGATTGAAGTGAAGTGCAATTTGGCCAGCCATTTACCCTCCATCAAGGAAAGCGTATAAATCTATTTTATCTCCCGGCGCCAAAACCAGGCTTCCCTTGGCGACTTCACCGTTCACCGCCATAATTCCCAATTGATTGATATTTTTGGCAAGAATTCTTTGGGCTAATCCCTCCAAGGTTATACCTCCCGGCATTTCAATTTTAAAAGGTCTCCCGAGTTCATATCCTTCTACGCGCTCCTGAGGGGGGATGAAAGATCGCACGGTTACGGTAATAGTATCCTTATGCTTCATCATTCTTCATCATGCCTTTTCAGGAGAAAAATTCAGATACGCGAGAGCCCAGGCGATATCCAACTCAACCAATCTGGCCCTGGTAGGAATCCCCTGTTCATCCCAACCCAGCATCTGGAAATAAAGTTTTTGCGCCTCAGATAATTTGTCAGGATCTACCGTGACTCCCTTCAAATTTCCTCCTCTCTGTGAGGCACTGAAGCGCGGAGGCAGAAGATCATCGGTAAGGGTGAATCCTTCACGAACATTAAAGATTTTAGCCAGGGTGATTCCCCGTTCGGCCGTTTTCATGAGCCTCCAGTAGCTCATGGGCCAGCCGGTTACTGCCTCTACGGCATCCAAGATTTGTTTTGAACTATAAGGGACCAATACGCATAGGCCAAGATAATTTGGCAAGTGCCTCCAGAGGCCGAACTGATAAACCAAGCGGGCCTTGCGAGGACTCAATTCAGTACTGGGTATAGATTCATTCGCGTCGATCGCCGACCATTCCTCAAATTGGGGTCCTTTTTCCAACAAAGTATCATGGACACCCGAAACGTGATCGGCTCCTGAAGGATGGACGCTGTAATGGAGACCCATTCCCTGTTTTAGACGGGGATCATGCATGGGAACTTCCAACCCCTTAACATGGACAGCAAAGTCCTCGGAGCCGCGCCCGATCTGCTTGGCTGCCAGCCTGGAGCCCTCGGAAAGCAAAGCTCCCAACCCTTGCCTTTGTACGATCTGTTCCAAGATGTTCACCATGGCCTCCTCATTTCCAAAACGCAATTCAATCCCCCCCGTATCCTTGGCAGTGAGGAGCCCTTTTTCAAAACATTCCATGGCAAAGGAAACAGTAACGCCTGCCGATATGGTATCGATCCCATTCCGATTGCAGATCTCGTGGGCTTTGCAGATGGCTTTAGGATTGGAAATTCCGCAATTCGAGCCAAAAGCGGCCAAGGTTTCATATTCCGGACCCCCGTAGATCGGATCCACAGAATACGGGCTGTCGACTTTAACTCTTTTTTTGCAGCGGATGGGACAGGCATAACACCCGTACATTTCGACCTTAAATTGATCACAGACTGCCTGCGCCGTTATTTTTTTTACTTCCTCAAATCCGCCGTCTTGAAAATTGAGGGTGGGCAAATTTCCTGCCAGGCTGTAACCCTCCATCATGTGACCCGTCCCGTACTTCCAGACCGCAGCTTTTTCCTTAAAATTTTGTGACATCCAGCGACCCAGATCGGCGATGACTTTCTGGTCGGCCATCGGGGGAGTATTGCGCCCGCGGACGGCGATGGCTTTTAGTTTCTTCGAGCCCATCACAGCCCCCAGACCGGTTCGCCCCGCCGCATGAGTGATATCGTTCAGAATGCAAGCAAAGCGAATTAATTTTTCTCCCGCCGGGCCGATGATGGCTGTGCGGATCTGCTGGTCTCCAAGCTCTTTTTGAATGGCCAAGTGCGCCGGGGCCACCTCCATGCCCCACAAGTGGCCGGCATCGCGTAGCTCAACTTGGCCGTCCTGGATCCACAAAAAAACAGGGGCGTTGGAAATTCCGGAAAAGATAATGGCGTCAAATCCGGCTCTTTTTAGTTCAGCACCCCAGAAACCTCCAGCCTCTGCCTCTCCAAAGGCGAAAGTTAAGGGGGATTTGGCTCCAACACTGTTCCGGCCGGAACCGGGAAAGGGCATCCCCGTCAACGGCCCCATGGCAAAAACCAATTGGTTATCCGGCCCTAAGGGGTCCGCTTTTGCGGGCGTCTCTTGTAATAGAGTCGGTGCGATAAAGCCCCTTCCCCCAAGGTACCTCTGGTAGTAATGGGCGGGAGGCTCCTCAACGGATATCTGGCCTACATTCAAATTTACCCGAAGGATTCGCCCGTTGTAACCGAATAAAGTTTTGTTTTCCATGCCCATGAAATCTCCTTACCTAAAGATGAATTAGATTTTGAAAAACCCTTCCCTATATTGACTCTATGCGGTTATTTAATTTCGCCAAACGGTTTGATGCTGCAATTTTCAATAATAACATTCTCTTTGTCAAGAAGAATATGAGCCGGGCCGCTTTAAAAAAGCGCATCTAAAAGGGTAGGGGAGAAAAGGCTTTTTCCATCCTTGACATCAAAAGGTGGTCATAATAAAGTATTAAAAAACCTTCTTTCCTATCGCAACAAGGAGTTAAAAATGCTCCCCGAAAAAGTTACCGAAAGCCTCACCTTCGACGATGTCCTTCTG
>JAOUFX010000005.1 GCA_029857975.1 Deltaproteobacteria bacterium
CCATCGTTTCTTACCAAGTTCACTTTGCCGCCGGCTCCCGGTTTGAAAGGCCGGGTATCACCGGGATTACTCACCTCTTCGAGCACATGATGTTCAAAGGAACCAAAGAATTGGGCCCGGAGGAATTCTCCCGGACCATCCAGGCCAATGGCGGGACCCTCAATGCCTTTACCACCACCGACAATACTTCTTATTTCGAGAATCTCCCCGCCGACAAGCTGGAGTTAGCAGTACGTTTGGAAGCTGACCGCTTACAGAATTTACAGATCACACCGGAAAGCCTCGAGCCCGAGCGGGAAGTGGTGCGCAGCGAACGCAAGCTTCGCTCGGTGAATACTCCTTTTGGATTGCTCATCGAACAACTTTATGCCCTGGCTTACGAACAACATCCGTACCGCTGGCCGGTGATCGGCTGGGATCATGATCTGAAAAACTTGACCTTGGAAGATTGCCTGGAATACTACCGGACTTATTATGCCCCCAACAATGCCGTCGTTGTTATTGTGGGGAACGTTTCGGCTGACGCAGCCTGGAAAACTGTTGATAAGTTTTACGGGCCTATACCCTCCCAGCCCCATCCCCGCCAGATCATAACTCCAGAGAAACCGCAGCGGGGAGAAAAGCGTGCGGTCTTTAAGAAAGTTTCCCGGGTGGCTGCTTTTTTTTCGTCCTTCCATATCCCGCAGATTTCCCATCCCGATCTTTTCCCCCTGCAAATTCTCTGTGGCGCTTTATCCGCCGGCCGCTCTTCCCGTTTTTTCCAAAAATGGGAGAAACCCGGAAAGGCCGTGGAAGCTCACGCCGAGATGGGTCATCCTCCATTCCTCTCTATGGACCCGGGGCTTTTGCAAATTTACGCCATTGCCTCCCCATCGGTTTCCTTAGCAACCCTGGAGCAGGAAATCTGGGAAGAAGTGGAGAACCTTCGCCAGGAGCCTCTTTCCGGGGAAGAGTTGTCCAAGGTAAAGAAACAGGTGCGTTCGTACTTTCTACGGAGCCTGGAAACGTTTTTCTTCCAAGGGCTGCTGGCCGGACTCTACCAGGTGCGGGCGGGGGATTTTCGTCTCCTCTATAACGTTCTCCCCGGTTATGAATCCGTAACCGCAGAGGATGTCCTGCGCGTGGCTCAAAAATACCTTCGCCCCGAAAACCGTACCGTTGTTTCGCTGCAACCGGTGAGCCCCAGCGAACACGAAGACCTGGGGGAATTGGAATGAACGTCGGGAGTCCCTTCAGAACTTTTATGCTTCCCAAAGTTGTCTCTCCCTTGCTGCCTAACGGCTTAAAGGTTCACGCTGTACTCAAGCCCGAACTTCCCTTGGTCAGCATCCACCTTATTTTTCCCTATGGGGCTGAAGCGGATCCTCCCGGGAAGGCGGGCCTTGCAGATCTCACGGCCGAGATGCTCACTTTGGGTACGCAAAAACGTCCGGCCGCCCAATTGGCTGCAGAGGTGGACGGACTGGGGGCCACCCTCTCCGCCCATGCCGGATGGGATGCGACGTCCCTCCATATTTCCGGATTGAGTGAAGATTGGGAAAAACTCATGGAGCTACTCCTGGAGATCCACACCCGGCCTGCTTTCCCGCTCGCCGAATTCGAGCAATTGAAACAACGCCGGATCGCTGCCCTCGTGCAGCAGAAGGATGAATCTCAGGTCATCGCGGACGAGCGCTTTCAGGAGATTCTCTATCAGGGGACTCCTTACGACCATCCGGTTTATGGAAATCTGGATACCCTGCCCAATCTTTCCGGCGAGGAAGTTGAAGAATTTTACCGCAGCCGTTTCCCCCCGGAGGGGTGTTTCCTGGTCGTGGTCGGGGATTTTCAGGTCGAGCCCTGCTGCCGATGGATAGAAACCCATTTCCCCTCGGTACCCCGCCGCCGTGAAACCAAGGCCGGGGAATTCTCCCCTGTTTCTCCCTCCGGCATCAAAACGATTTTAATCGACCGCCCGGATCTGACCCAGAGCCAGATTCGCTTGGGACATATGGGAATCCCTCACGCCCACCCGGACTATCTTGCCTTTGAAGTCATGAACTATGTCTTGGGAGCGGGGGGCTTTTCCTCGCGCCTCATGCAGAAGGTCCGGTCCGAACGGGGTTATACTTACGGCATCCGCGCTTCTCTGGAAGGCCGCAAAAAACCAGGGCCTTTCATCATCTCCACCTTTACTCCCACGGAAACAACTTTTCCCTGCGTCCAAGAAATTTTGGCGGTGGAAAAGTCATTCATCGCCCAGGGAGCCACGGATCAAGAACGGACGGAAGCCATTAATTTTCTCACCGGTAGCTACCCCATGAGATTTGAGACCCTCTCCCAGGTCGCCCAGAAGATCATCCAGGCGGAGGTAAACGGGCTGGGATTGGAGTATCTTTCCGCTTATCCGGAGCGAGTTTCAGCCATCACTCTTGAGGCCATGGCCCGTTCCGCCCGGGAACATCTCTATCCAGAGGAAATGCTGGTGGTCATCGCGGGGCGCGCCGGAAAATTCCAGCGGCAGTTCGAACCATTAGGTGCGGTGGAAATAAGGGAATGAGCCGCAGTGGCTCAGGTAAAAAAAAGGAAAAGGAGGAAAGGAAAATGGCCCAAAAGAAAGCTGCAGCGAAAAAAGCCCCGGCAAAAAAAGCGGCGGCCAAGGGAAAAACCAAAGCAGGTGATGTTTATGCTTGCCAGGTTTGCGGTCTGGCGGTAACAGTCGATGAGGTTTGCGGCTGCGTCGAGGCCTGCGACATCATCTGCTGCTCAACCCCCATGAAGAAAAAACGCGCCAAAAAGTAATTTAGGCTCCCCGCTCCCAGTCTATGGCGTCGAAGGGCCATAGCGGGGAGCTGGGTTTTCATAATGCTTTTTCCCCGGGAAATTTTCCTTTTATTTTCAAACTCTCCTGGTATACCTCCCGCTTGGAAACTTCCAGCTCGGCGGACACGCGCTCGATGGCTTCTTTCATGGAAAGACCCATCTCTTGAAAGTAGACCTCCAGCAGTTCGGCGATGGAAGAAGATTCGATCTTGGCGGGGCGGGTGCACCCCTCCATAACAATGGTCACTTCTCCCTTGACGTCTTCTTCTCCCATCTCCCTTAAAAGTTCCGCAGCCGTCCCCCGGTATATTTCCTCATAAATCTTGGTCATCTCCCGGGCGACAACCAACTGCCTTTCTCCCAGAATCTGAACCGTTTCTTCCAAAAAGGCATTTAGGCGTTTCGGAGATTCATAGAAAATGAGCGTTTCCGCGCGATCCTTCAGGGAAAGTAATAATTTCTTGCGGGCCGTCGTCTTGGAAGGCAGAAAACCGTAGAAAAGAAAGCTTTCGGTGGGCAATCCAGAAACACTGAGGGCGGCGATCAGAGCGGATGGGCCGGGAACGGGAATAATGGATGTCGACGCCTGGATTACCCTCCGCACCAGATAATCGCCCGGATCCGATATCCCCGGTGTGCCAGCATCCGTGACCAGAGCTACATTCCTTCCTTCCCGAATTTCAGCCAGGAGGGATTCCGCGCGCTTCCTGCGGTTGTGTTCACGGTAGCTGACCAACGGTTTGTGAATTCCATAGTGGGAAAGGAGCTGTCGAGTCCGCCGGGTGTCCTCGGCCGCGATCAAGTCAACTTCTCTGAGCACGCGCAGGGCCCGCAGGGTGATGTCTTCCAGGTTCCCGATGGGCGTGGAAACGATATACAGCATTCCCGGGGGTTTTTCCGTGGATTTCATTTCAGTCGCACCTTTAGATAAAGGTCGCCAGCCTTTTCGGCGCTGCTTTTTCCTTTGCCCCGCAGGCGAAGCATCGTTCCATCCTCAATGCCTGCGGGTATTTTCACCAGAAGCCTTTCAGCCTTCCCATTGCGAAAAAAAGACACCTCTTTGGCCGTTGCCGCCTGCACTTCATCCCGGTTGAGGGGGAAGGTGAAAATGACGTCAAGAGATCCCATGGGATTGAACCCGGAGGTCCCGCGGATAATTTTCTTAAGCCCAAAGCCCAATATTTTTCTCCCTAACCAAGAAAAAAATCTACCCCTGAGGGTGACATTCATCCTTTTAGGGGGGATGAACTTCTCCAGGAAGGGAATAAAGGCTTCGGCCGTATTCTGGGGGGCCTGTTGATGCGGGTCAATCGGCCCAAAGGGGGACCCCCCCGGTCCTCCGAAAAAGATCCCGCCGAAAACGATTCCCCTCCCTCCGAAAAACAGACGGTCAAAGAAACGCTCGTCAAACTGGACTCCCATGCGGGCAAACTCGCGGCCGAGTTCCGAGAAAACATCGCTGGCCATGGGATTATTGAAAATGTCGCGAAAAATTTCCTCCTGCGTATAGCTGAAGCCTGGACTGCTTCCGGGACTGAACCCGGTTTGACGGATGGAGTCGTACCGTTGTCGTTTTTCCAGATCGACAAGAACTCCGTAGGCTTCACTGATTTCTTTGAAGCGCTCCTCGGCCATGGTATTCCCGGGATTACGGTCGGGATGGAATTGTAAGGCCAGTTGTCGGTAGGCCTTCTTGATTTCATCGGCGGAAGCTTCCCGGGCCACCCCTAAAATTTCATAATAATCTTTGTGGAAAAAATCTCTTCTCATAGAATCCTTTCAGGTAATTTCCCTATGGACACCAAGTTAAAAATAATTTATATTTTATAATAAAATCGGAAAGAAAGAAACTGCTTGGTGCGCAGAAAAATAATCTTCTTGTTTTTAACCTTGGCAGCATCCCCAATGCTGATGGGGCAGTCAGATAGCTCTTCAACCGCCCCTTATTGGCAAAAAATCGATGAAGGCTTTGAGGTCAGGGCCATGCAACTCGAGGCCCCCCCTTATCAAACCTTCATCAAACTGCGGGTTTTGAGGATCGACCTGGAAAAGTTCCCGGTGCGGGTGATTGACAGCAGGGTTTTTGGCGTGGCCCGGATGGTGATTAAAGAATTAGCCAAAAAAAACCAGGCTCTGGCTGCGGTAAACGGCGGCTTTTTTTTACCGGATCACCGGCCACTTGGCTTGCTCATCGTAGACGGCCGGGAAACCAATCCTTTACGGCAAACCGATTGGGGAATTTTTCTGATCCAGGACCGCCGCCCCCGGATTATCCACACCAAAGATTTCCAAAATGAAGGAACCATCTCCCAGGCGCTCCAGGTCGGTCCCAGGCTGGTGGTGGACGGAAGGGAATTACGCTTGAAAAAACAACTGGCCAGGCGTTCTGCCTTGGGCATTACCTTTAAAAACCAGATTATTCTTTTAAATTCAGAAGATACGGACGTTTATGCCCAAGATTTGGCCCGAATTTTTTACCTTCCGGAATCCGAAGGCGGGTTGGAATGCCGGGATGCTTTGACCCTCGACGGTGGGCCTTCCGCACAGATGTATGCGGAATACAAGACCCTAAAGATCGACCTTCCTGGAAGATGGCCGGTCCCTAATGGGATTGGGGTGTTTAAACGATGGCCTTAATTTTTTCGCTGACAGCATGATAGGATCTGGCTCAAAAAGTAATAAGAAGGAAAAAAGGAGAGGATGGAGGATCCTGCTTTTCGTCTTTTTGCTGGTGGTCTTTTTAGCGGTTAGTGCAGTTATCGCTTTATATTTTACCCTGATCTTCGACCTACCCCGCTTGACTACCTTGAAAGATTACCAGCCCTACGTAGTCTCCGAGGTCTATTCCGACGATGAAGTCTTGATTGGAGAGTTCTTTATTGAACGGCGGATGATTGTTCCTCTCGCCCAGATACCTAAATTATTGATCAAAGCCTTTGTGGCCGCTGAAGATGCCCGCTTTTTCGAACATCAGGGCATTGATTACTGGAGGATATTGGGCGCGGCCTTTCGGAATATCGAGGCCTTGGAGGTGGTCCAGGGGGGCAGTACCATCACCCAGCAGATTGCCAAATCCTTTTTCCTTACCCCGGAACGGAGCATCACTCGCAAGCTAAAAGAGGCCATTTTGGCCCAGCGCATCGAACGCTATCTGACCAAAAATGAGATCCTTTATCTTTATTTAAATCAAATCTATTTGGGGGAAGGGGCTTTCGGCGTTGCGGCCGCAGCGAAAGCCTATTTTGGCAAATCCGTGCAGGACTTAACCCTGGCTGAATGTGCCATACTCGCCGGCCTTCCCCCGGCGCCCAATAACCTTTCACCATTGCGCCATCCCAAGAAAGCCCGCGAGCGCCAGCTTTACGTGCTAAACCGCATGATCGAGCGGAGATTGATCACTCCTGTACAGGCCATAAGGGCGGGAGCCGAAGAAATCAGGCTTAGGCCCAAAGGACCCAAAGGCTACCATGAAGCCCCCTATGCCGTAGAACAAGTGCGGATGTACCTGGAAGAGAAGTACGGGAAAGAAGTGTTGTACAAAGGGGGGCTGAAGATTTATACCACCCTCAATTTCCGGATGCAGCAGATTGCCCAAAAGGCTGTTGTGAAAGGCCTGGAAGAGTTTGAAGCCCGGGAAGGGAAGGGGAAAGAAAAGGAGCAGGTGCAAGGGGCGCTTATTGCCCTTGACCCGCAAACCGGTTATATCCTGGCTATGGTTGGCGGACGGGATTTCTCGGCCAGCCAGTTCAACCGGGCGACCCAGGCCCGGAGACAAGCCGGGTCGGCTTTCAAGCCCATCGTTTACGCCGCTGCTTTGGACAAAGGGTTTACCCCGGCCACGGTGATTGTTGACGAGCCCTTTTCTTACATCGATGTCCCCGGAAAAGAACCCTGGGAACCCCATAATTTTGACCGGGAGTTCTGGGGGCCGATCACTTTTCGCAAGGCCCTAACCTTCTCCCGCAACGTGGTCACAGTGAAGATCGCCCAGTCCATCGGAATAGAGTACTTGATCCAATATGCCCGGAACTTGGGAATAAAGTCCAAGCTGGAACCCAATTTATCCCTGGCCCTGGGAGCGGCCAATGTTTCCCTCCTGGAGATGACCAATGCCTTCGGGGTTTTCGCGGCTCAGGGTTACCGGGCCGAACCCATTTTGATAACCCGCATTGTGAACAAAGACGGTAACATTCTGGAAGAGGTGGAGCCATCGGCCATCGAGGTCCTCAGTCCCCAGACTTCTTACCTCATCACCAGCTTAATGCAAAGCGTTATCCAAGAAGGGACTGGCCAAAGGGCCAAAGCCCTCGGCCGGCCAGCAGCTGGAAAGACCGGGACAACCAATGATACCCGCGATGCTTGGTTTCTCGGCTTCATTCCTCAGCAATTGGTCGCCGGTGCCTGGATAGGGTTTGATATTGAAAAGCCTCTGGGAACTCACGAAACAGGAGCTGTCGCCGCTTTGCCGATTTGGCTGGAATTTATGAAAGAAGCAGTTGACGGGAAAGTGGTTGAAAGCTTCTCCGTACCGGAAGGGATCGTGTTCACCAAAATAGATGCCATCACCGGTGAGCCCATAGGACCAAAGCAACCGCCACAATCCGGCAAAGTAATCTTCGAATGTTTTAAGGAAGGTACGGAACCCACAATTAATTAAATTGAAGAGGAATTTCCTAATTGGACACCGATTCACCCTGTTAGATGTTTACTATCTAACAGGGTAAACACAGATTTTCAGGATATAAAATGCAGAAAATAGTTATCTGCCTTTATCCGTGGAAATCTGTGTCCCAATTAATCGAAAAACAAAAGCGGAGAGACGGTGACGCCGAGATCCTTCCATCACCTCATCTTCCCCTCAGCCTTTCACCACTCCCCAGGGGCGGAGTCGGGCCACTTTGCTGGAAATTCCGGCTTGATGGACAACTTCCACAACTTGACTCACATCTTTGTAGGCCTCCGGCGCCTCTTCGGCCAACGTTCCCCGGCTCGCGGCCATAACGTAAATCCCGCGGTCTTCTAATTCGCGATGCAGCGCCCTTCCTTTACTTGCTTTCTTGGCTTGCGTTCGGCTCTGTACCCGCCCAGCCCCGTGGCAGGTACTGCCGAAGGTCTCCTCCATAGCCCTTTCGGTACCCACCAGGACGTAAGAATACCTTCCCATATCCCCGGGGATCAGAACCGGCTGGCCCACTTCCCGGTAGACTTCGGGTACAGCGGGATGGCCCGGGGGAAAGGCTCGCGTTGCCCCCTTCCGATGGACGCAGACTTCCTGCCGCTCTCCAGCGACGACATGCCATTCACGTTTGGCAATGTTGTGGCACACGTCATAAACTAAATGCATCCCCAATTCTTTCGGGCCCATCTCCAGAACCCGCTCAAATACTTCCCGCGTCCAGTGCATCAGCATCTGCCGGTTGGTCCAGGCGTAGTTGGCGGCGCAGGCCATTCCCGAAAAATAATCTTGACCCGTTGAAGATTGAATGAAGTCACAGGCCAGTTGGCGGTCGGGGAGTTCCAGGCCCAACTGCCGAACCCGTTCGCCCATTTTTTTCAGGAAATCATCACAGACCTGATACCCGAATCCGCGCGACCCCGAGTGAATGAGAACCGTGACCTGGTCTTTTCTCAGACCAAACCGCCGGGCCACCTCCGGGTTATAAACCTCATCCACAAAACCCACTTCCAAAAAGTGATTTCCCGAACCCAACGTCCCGAGCTGCGGCCTTCCCCGTTCCATGGCCCTTTCGCTGACCACTCCTGGGTCGGCTCCTTCCATGCATCCTCTATCTTCTGTGCAATCCAGGTCCTCTGGCCGGCCGTAGCCATTTTTTACCGCCCAGGCCGAGCCCTCTTTTAAAACCTGGCGCAGTTCCTGGGCGGAGAGGCGCAGAGTTCCCTTGGATCCGACGCCGGAAGGAATGTTTTGAAAAAGGGCGTTCACCAAATTCTTAATCTTGTCCCGCAAATTTTGGGTGGAAAGGTTGGTGGCCAGTAAACGAGTTCCGCAATTGATGTCATATCCCACACCGCCTGGAGAAATGACCCCCTCCTGCCAGTCAAAGGCAGCGACCCCGCCGATGGGAAAACCATAGCCCCAGTGAATGTCGGGCATGGCCATTGAATATTTTTGAATTCCCGGAAGGTGGGCCACATTGGCCACCTGCTGCGGACTTTCATCCCCGTGAATCTCGCGCAGAAGACCTTCATCGGCATAAATCAAACCGTCGACCCGCATCTTCCCCGCCCGGGGAATCCGCCAGCGGTAGTCATCGATTTTTTCCAGATGAATTTTTTCTCGATCGCTCATGGACACCCCCTTCTTCGTTCAAACATCAAAGATGACTCTCGCTTCCCATGCTCCATTGTTTTCCCGAATGGCCACCTGATGGTAGGTTACGGCCTTGATTTCTGTTTTGAATTCGTGGCGGGAAGGTCTAAAAATCTCTCCATGGGCCACCGCTTCCAGAGATCTATGATCCAGATGGGAAAAATGGAATCTTTTAAAAAGGTATCCCTGACTCGCGCATAGGAACAAAAGCTCACTCAGCCAGCGGACCAAAAGCTCTTCGCGCTCATCTGCCTCAACATGAATGGCATAAGCAAGGGTTTCCTGCACGCGCTCCAGGTCAGTTAGCAGGTCAAAAAGGGCATAAGCGGCATTGGTCATTACCTCTTCATAAGTCCGGCCGAAGATGCGAATGCCCAGGTCGGCTGTATGGTCAAAGGTTTCGTATCTCTTCATGCATTCCCCGGGGGAAAATTTCGATTGGTCTGTATCCTGGGTTATATTATAATCCTACTTCAATCGTATGGGAAATTCCTTTTTGGGCCGGACATACACAGAAAGTCGCTTAGCGCTTAGCGCGATGCGCATAGCGTCTCTTTTGTTTCTGCGGTTATCTGCGTCCTGTTAAATTTACCCATGGAAGCAAGGAATTATTGAAGAAGTTTCTATAGCGCCAAATTGCGGCAGGCCTGATAAGAATCGGAGAAAGGATGATGCTACGCTGCCATTCGCCATCTGCAATCCGCAACCTGCAATCGGAACTTCCCCTTTCTTTGTTTCTGGGAATCTTTCTCATCTCCGCTGCCACCCTGACGCTGGAGATCTCCTTGACCCGCCTCCTCTCCGTGGCGCAATGGTATCATTTTGCTTTCATGGTTGTGAGCATGGCTCTTTTGGGATATGGGGCCAGCGGATCTTTTCTTGCCTCTTTCCCTCGGCTCCTTAACCGCGAGGCCCCCCAGACTTTGGTCCTGGCTTCCTGGTTTTTTTCTTTCAGCGCGCTGGGCGCTTATGCCATCAGCAATTTCATCCCCTTTGATATCGCCCGCATCTCCTGGGATCGCTGGCAGATTTTTTATGTTTTTTTGTATTATCTAATTTTCTCCCTTCCCTTTTTTTTCTCCGGATTGGCCATCTCTGCAGCTCTGGCCCGCTGGAGCAGTCTGGCGGGAAAGCTCTATTTTTTCGACCTGACCGGTGCAGCCTTGGGGTGTCTTCTTGTCCTCGGCCTCTTCGGGATCTTTGGCGGGCCAGGCACCCTTTTATTCTCTTGTCTCCTGGGTGGTCTGGCTTCCCTGGCCTTTGGATGGAAGAGGAAAACGAATTGTTTTTTCTTCCTGTTCCCATGGGCATGGATTGGCCTGCTCTTATTTTTCCTGTGGGGGGAACCTTCTTTCCTGAACTTGCGTCTCTCTCCCTACAAAGGATTGAGCACCGCCCTTCTCTTTCCCGGCGCCCACTTGTTGGAAACCCGGTGGAATGCTTTCTCGCGAGTCGATGTCCTGAAAAGCCCGGCTGCCCGTACAGCCCCGGGGCTAAGCCTTGAGTACCGGGAAGCACTCCCGCCGCAATTAGGCCTTACGGTAGACGCCGATCATTTGAGTGCCATAACCCGGTTTCATCGGCATGGCGGCGAAAAACCTGAACTTAAGTTTATCGATTTCCTTCCTTCCTCTTTTCCCTATCAGATCATCAAACCTACCCGGGTTTTAATTTTTGAGCCGCTGGGAGGACTGGAGGTTCTAAATGCCGTGCACCACCGCACGGAAGAAATCGTGGCCGTGGAGGTCAACCCCACGGTGGTAGCGTTGCTTCAAGGAGACTACGGGGAATATTCCGGGGGAATTTACCTCGCCAAAGAAACCAGGGTGATCATTGATGATGGCCGAAGTTTTGTGCGCGGAAATTTTCTCCCCTTCGATCTCATCGTTCTTCCTTTGACCGAAAGTTTGGCAGCTTCGTCCACAGGACTGGCCAGTTTGCACGAAGACTACCGGTTGACCACGGAAGCTTTTCTGGATTATTTACAGGCCCTCAAACCCGGGGGGTTCATTGCCGTAAGTCTCTACCTTCTTCCTCCCCCGCGGGGAGAACTCCGTCTGGTTGCTGTCGTCAAAGAGGCCCTGGAGCAGATGGGCAAGACCCCCGGGAATCATCTCTTGGCTTTCCGCTCCTGGGGAACTTTGACCCTCCTGGTAAAAAAAGATGCTGTGGCTCTTCAGGAGAGTCAAGCTCTTCGAGCCTTCTGCCAGCAATTGCGTTTTGATTTGGTCTATTATCCCGGGATGCAGCAGGAAGAAGCGAATGTTTATAACCGGTTTTATACCCCCCTTTACTTTCAGGGCGTGCAAAGAGTGCTCCAGGAGGGAAAAAGTTTTTACGAGGAATATCCCTTCGATCTTAGCCCGGCCACGGATGATCGCCCGTTCTTCCATCATTATTTCCGCTGGGGGCATTTATCCGTTATCTACCGTCTGGCTGGAGAGAAGTGGTCAATGCTTATCGAAGGGGGATACTTGGTTCCGGTTGTCTTTTTCCTGGCCCTTTTCCTCAGTTTTCTTTTTATTGTCCTTCCGGTGATGTTCGGCCGGGGGAGAGAACAAAATCAAACCATCCCGAGAGGGCAGCCATTTTCCTGGTTGACCTACTTCGCCTCTCTGGGTCTGGGCTTCATGTTTGTGGAGATCTCCCTGATTCAAAAATTCATCCTCTTCCTTGGCCATCCTGTATATGCCGTCTCCCTGGTTATCTTTTCCCTGCTCATTTTCGCCGGGTTCGGAAGCCGTCTTTCCCTGAAAATGGGTCCGGGCGCGTATCGAGGTTTGAAGCTTATTCTCCCCCTCATCATCATCTTTTTATTCCTTTACGCCCTGCTGTTGCCGCAGATCCTGTCTTTCTTTCAGGGGCAACCCCTTCTTTTGCGCCAGGTACTTACGATTCTTATCATAGGCCCGCTCGGCTTGCTGATGGGTATACCGTTTCCCCTGGGGATTCGGCTTATTGGCGAGCGCTGGCCCCTGGGGGTTCCCTGGGCCTGGTGCGCGAACGGGTGTGCTTCCGTATTGGGTTCCATTCTTCCGGTGATCATCGCCCTGGCCTGGGGATTTCAGGCGGTGTTTTTCCTATCCGCCCTTATCTATGGGGTGGGTCTTTTCATGGTTTGGAAATCCTGTTGAAAAGAGAAAGAAATTATGGCAAGGTCTAAAGGAAAGGTAGGGGTGAAGAGAAAAGGGGGAAAGGAGGGCCAAGGTATGAAAACGGTGAGGCGCGCAGAGAAAGAATTGCCGAAAAAGGGGAAGGGGGTAAAGAAATCGCCGAAAAAAGTCGTCAAGAGTGCCACGAAGGAGGTTCCGGGATTGAAAAAGAAAATAATCAAGGAGGGTGGAGAGACATCAAAAAGATTAGGTTCCCCAAAAGACGCTCTGATTAAGAAACTTAGGGAAGAACTGGCCCAAAAACAAAAAATAATCGCCGCCAGCAAAAAAAGTCTGCTGCAAAAAGCCAAAGAGAGTCTTCTCGAATTCAAAAGCAAGGCGGGAACTGAAGCCAAAAGGTTAATGACTGAAGCCGAAAAGAGGGCCAAAACGGTTGGCACCCAGAAGGATTCCCTGGTCCAAAAAATCAAAAAGGAGTTGGCCGAAAAGGAAAAGATCATCAGAGAAAGCCAAAAAATTTTTAAAGAAACGATGGCCAAGGCGGGCAGGGAAGTAACCGCCCTCAAAGAAAAGACGGGTCAGAGTCTCTTAGAAATAAAAAGCAGGGCTGATGTCGAGGCCAGAAAATTAAAGGAGGAATTAGAAGCAAAAGGCAAAGCGCTGCGGGGGAAAGTTACGGAACTCGAAGAATACCGGAAGGCCACTGAAGGCAAAATCTTTGAGCTCCAGGCCAAAGTTAAGGAATTGGCCGCCAAGGTGTTGCCGGGGGAAAAAGAACGACCGGGACTCGTCACTTTTAAGAGCAGCCCTTTGACCCTGCTGGGCGAGGAAGTGAAGGTGGGAGATAAGGCCCCCAATTTTAAGGTATTGGACAACTCGATGCAACCTGCGGCCCTGGAATCCTACCAAGGTAAAATCAAAGTCTTCACTACTGTTCCGTCCCTGGACACTCCGGTATGCAACACGGAGACCCGGCGGTTCAACCAAGAGGCGGATAAACTGCCGGAGAACGTGGCCATCCTCACCATCAGCATGGATTTACCCTTTGCCCAGGCGCGCTGGTGCGCGGCGGCGGGAGTGGAGAAGGTCAAAACTTTTTCGGATTACCGGGACCATTCCTTCGGTTTGGCTTATGGCGTGCTGGTCAAGGAACTTAAGCTTTTAGCCAGGGCGGTCTTCATCGTCGATGATCAGGACATCATTCGCTATGTGGAGCTGGTTCCGGAAATTACTCAGGAGCCTGATTACGATCGCATCTTGGGGGCCGTTCGCGCCCTGTTGGAATAGCATAAGGGTTCAAGGATTCCAGAGTTGGACCCTCGAATCCTTGAACCCTTTTTCTTGCATTGGAGGGGGATGGTCGATTTTAATAAAACCTAAAAAAGGCTCTGCACCACCGAGGGCCCAGGGGAAAATTAAGATAAAACCAGGGAATAAACTCCTTTTCTCTGCTTTACTCTGGGCACTCGTTAAGTGAAAACAACACCATATTCTATCTGCCGAATTGATTACCTGAGAGCACAGAGAAAAGATTGAGCTTATTTTGTTTTTTAACCATGAAATTATTCTCTGAGATCTCTGTGGTGTAAAAAAATCGCTCAATTTAGGTAAAAAAGATGCAAAAGGAAAAAATAATGAAAAATTCTTTCCAAGAGGAAATTGCCAGCATGAAAGATTGGCTGGTGGAGATCCGCAGAACGATTCACATGCACCCGGAACTGATGTTTGAAGAGGTCGAAACCGCCAAGTTGGTTTCCGCCTGGCTGGAAAAATTCGGTCTGGAGGTAAAAACCGGATGGGCGAAGACCGGAGTGGTCGGTCTTTTGCCAGGCGGGCAAGACGGAAAGACTGTGGCCATCCGGGCCGATATGGACGCCTTGCCGCTCGAAGAAGCCACTCAGGTCCCCTATGCTTCCAAGATCAAAGGAAAGATGCATGCCTGCGGCCATGATGCCCACGTAACGATCCTTTTAGGGGTAGCCAAGTTCTTCTCCTCCGTCCGGGAGCAGGTTAAGGGCAATATCAAATGGATCTTCCAGCCAGCCGAGGAAGGGGGTGGAGGTGGAAGGGTGATGGTGGAGGAGGGAGTCCTGGAGAATCCAAAAGTTGACGCGATCTTCGGAGCCCATGTTTTCCCGGATCTTCCCATGGGCAAGGTCGGGATTCATGAGCGAGAAGGGTTGGCAGCAACCGACCGGTTTCGCATAAAAATTCAGGGGAAGGGAGGGCATGGGGCCTACCCCCAGCTATCCAAAGACCCGATCCTTGCTGCCGGTCATCTGATTACCCAGATCCATTCCATTGTCAGCCGGAATATCAATCATCTGGACAGGGCCGTGGTAAGCCTCGGAAGGGTGATGGGAGGAACGGCTTTCAACATCATCCCCGATGAAGTGGAACTTTGGGGGACGGTTCGTTCTCTCTCTCCCCACGTTCGGGAAAAACTCAAAAGCAGACTTGAGCAGACGACCCAAGGGGTCGCCCGCTCTTTTGATATGGATTATCAATACGAGTTTGAATACGGGTACCCGGCTCTGGTCAACGACCCGCAAATGTCCCATCTGGTGGCAGCGGCCTGTGCCCATGGAATCGGCAAGGAAAACGTGGAATTCATCAATCCTTCCATGGGAGGGGAGGACTTTGCTTACTACCTCCAGAAAGTTCCCGGCTCTTTTTTCCGGCTGGGATGCCGCAACGAAAAAAAAGGAATCATCCATTCTTTTCACAACTCCCTTTTTAACATCGACGAGGACGTGCTCCCCTTTGGGGTGGAGATGTTTGTGAGGATCATCGATCAATATCTGGAGTTGAAGCTTTAAAAAACAATGTCAGGGTGAGTGTTGCGTGTCGGAAAGGAAAATATATATTTCTTTGCTTAAACTGCCACCGTTCTTAATTTGCAAAAATCAAGAAGCGTCCGTCGTCACGGGACGGGCATTCCATATTGCTGGTGAGATGCTGATTGTATGATATGAAAGGCCAGGTGTGATGGTAAGACCCCCAACACGTGGCTAGACTCCTGCCAGCAAAGGAGGGATTTGAAGGCCTTATCAGATCGGTCATATGGGGAGAAGGGGGAGATAATTGGGTCAAATTATTTTAGCGATATTTCAATAAATCCAACCTCTGTCTATTGGGCTTATATCTTGAAAAAGGGTTGTTTTTTGTTATTTTGAGATCTATCCCTTTATAGATTTTTCAATACTTCAGGAGAGACGAAGTCTATGGCGGATCTAAGCCCTGTTCGAGTTCTGTTTTTGGCTGGGGAGGATGGGCGATTCGGCAAACCGCTTCAAGAATACTTGCAAGCGACCCAGCAGATTCATATGGCGGTGCGTTCTACTTCCCTTTTGCCGGAAGACCTTGATGATTACCGAGTGCTTTTGCTGGAGAACCCTGCGGCCCTATCTCTTGAGGAACAAGAAATCCTAGCCAGCTATGTGCGGCGTGGGGGAGGATGCCTAGCTTTTGTAGGGCCCGAAACGAAGCCTCTTCCATCTCTTTTTGGGTCCCAGGTTGGGCCTGAAAACCCCGTAATGGAACTGCGCCTTGGCTTTCCCAAATCCGACCCTTCAATTTTCAGGCGCCTCCCTGAGCAGGTTTACTTCAATAATAGCTTTCAGCCTTTGGATCGTGTCGACGCCAAGTCTGTGCCGGTTGTAACAACCGATTGGCATTATCAGCAGGCAGCGCTGGCGTTGTTACGGAAAGAAGGAAAAGGCCAGGTCTGTTGTACGACGCTCAAGGGATTTAGTGATCCTCTCTTTCAGCAAATCATCTACCGGATAGTACGGCACCTGGCCGATTTGAAGGAACTTCCCCTGATTAATGTAGCAATCCTGGGTTATGGTCCTCTTGGTTCTGTAGGATGCCTCCATGGTATGGCTGTTCAAGAAATTCCCGGGCTAAATCTGCGGGCGTTCTGCGACTATAGCCCGGGACGATTACTGCAATGCCGGGAAGATTTCCCTGGATGCCGAACCTATGCCACGGTTGAGGAATTAGTTCGTGATCCCGACGTAGATGCGGTGATCATTGCTACCCCCCCTAACTCCCATGCCAAGTTAGCCATCCAATTGCTGCGCGAGGGCAAACATGTGGTTTGCGAAAAGCCCTTGTGCCTTTCCAGGGCAGAGGCGGCAACAATGATCCGGGCCGCCGAGGAAAATTCTCGAGTCCTAACCTGCTACCAGAATCGCCGTTGGGATCTGGATTACCTTGCAATTCGCCAGGCGCTGATCGATGGATTGATCGGGAAGCCTTTTTACTTAGAGACATTTGTCGGAGATTATCAACACCCTTGCCATTTCTGGCACTCTCATCGTCCGATTTCAGGGGACGCCTTATACGACTGGGGCGCTCATTATGTGGACTGGATTCTGAATCTATTTCCCGGACCGACGGCCTCAGTAACGGGTACCCTGCACAAAAGGGTGTGGCACGATGTCACCAATGCCGACCAGGTACGCGCCCAAATCCATTTCGCAGACGGAAGGGAGGCAGAATTCCTCTATTCCGACGTGGCTGCCCTGCGCAAGCCTAAGTGGTACCTACTGGGCACGGAGGGGGCCATCGTGAGCCAGTGGACTGAGGTGCAGGTGCGGGAGGCAGATCCTGTCACTTTTATCAGGGAGGAACAGATTCCGGTCACGGAGACCGTTCCCTTGCTTAGGCTGCGCCGGCGGCACCATTCGGGAAGCATGGTGGAACAACAACTGGCCATTCCCAGGCCACGCCGGTTCCCCTTTCACTTGAACCTTGCAGACCACCTTCTAACGGGAGAGCCCCTGGCAGTCAGCCCTCAATCTGCAGCCCGGGTGATCGCAGTTTTGGAGGCGGCTACGCGCTCTGCGGAAAGAGGCGGTGTTCCGGAGGTGCTCTGTGTCTGAGGAGGGTCTCCAAAAGCAAAGTCCTTCAGACCCATCAAGAAAGATTAGACGTCTGCAATGGGGGGTCCTTGGCAGTGCCCGGATCGCCCGACGATGCGTAATCCCGGCGCTGCATAGATCTCGCAATGGGGAACTGCGTGGACTGGCCTGCCGTTCGGAAGAGCGTGTTCAATCCCTCGCCCAAGAGCATGAAATTCCTTTGGCCTGCGGAAGCTATGAGGACTTGTTGGGAGATCCGCGAATAGAAGCGGTCTACATTCCGTTGCCTAACCATCTTCATTCCGAATGGACGCTCCGGACTATAGCAGCCGGAAAGCATGTGCTGTGCGAGAAACCCTTGGCCTTAAATGCCAAAGAAGCCCGGGCGATGGTGCAAGCCGCGCGAGACAAAGGCGTCTCTCTGATGGAAGCATTCATGTACCGTTTTCACCCGCGTAGCCGTCGAATCAAAGCCTTGGTCGATCAAGGGGCGATTGGCGACCCCCGGCTCATTCGGGCGGCCTTTTGCTTTCGGCACCCCGATCCTACAGATGCCCGCTTCCGGCTGGAGATGGGAGGAGGGGCTCTGTTGGATGTAGGTTGCTACGGGGTTAGCCTAGCGCGGTGGATTTTTGGGGCAGAACCCGAGATGGTTCAGGCCTGGGCTGAGTACGGGGTAAGCGGCGTGGACCTAACAACGGTCGGTCTTCTGCGCTTTTCCGGAGGACGGTTGGCGGTGGTGGAAGCGAGCTTCATGAGCGCGCTGCAGCAAACCTTCAGCATTGTAGGAACGGAGGGGGCAATTGAACTGCCGCATGATGCCTTCATTCCCTGGGAGAAAGACGCCTTATTCAGGTTGCGGGGCGTCGATGAGGAAGA
>JAOUFX010000389.1 GCA_029857975.1 Deltaproteobacteria bacterium
TCCTTTTCTCTGCTTTACTCTGTGCCCTCGTTAAGTGCAAACAACCCAATATTCTATCTGACGAATTTATTACCTGAGAACACAGAGAAAATATTGAGCTTATTTTGTTTTTTAACCATGAATTTATCCTCTGAGATCTCTGGGCTGTAAAAAAATCGCTCCCTTTAGGTTCCAATAAAAATCCTTTTTAGGGGACACAGATTTTCGCAGATCAACGCAGATATATATTTTATTTTGAATCTTTTTTATTTTAATTTCCAAAAAATCTGCGCTTACCCTGTTAGATATTAACATCGCACAGGGTGAATCTGTGTCCAACAAAAAAATTCCTATACGCTCCAGTTAGCGAAGCGTTCCAGCGTAGCGTTCGACCAGAAGATCTGCCACCTTCTGGTGCAATTGATTCACCTCCCGATCGGTTAGGGTTCGATCTCCCTCTTGGTATTTCAACCGGAAAGCCAAGCTTTTCCTTCCTGGGGGTACTGGCTTTCCTCGGTAGAGATCGAAAAGTTTGATTTCCGTAATCAAGCCATCGTTGGCCTCCCAAAGCGTTTGTAAGATGTCACCAGCAGCAATTTTTTCATCGACGACCAAAGCAAGGTCGCGAATGATGGCCGGGAAACGGGCCAGCGGTTTAAAAAACCGGCGCGCTTCCGCTTCTTCGGCTAAAGCTTGGAAGTTCAGTTCAAAAATGAATATTTGCTGGCCGAGTTCCCAAGTCTCGCTCACATCCGGGTGCAATTCTCCCATCTCGCCCAGTACCCTTCCATTCACTTCCACCTGGCAAACCTTGCCGGCCTGAAAAAAAGGTTCATCCTGCAAGGCCAGGAAACGATATCCGGAAACACCCAGACCGTCGAGAAGCGTCTCCAGCGTCCCTTTGAGGTCGAAAAAATCGCATGCGGCTTTCGGTTTGGACCATGATTCCTCCTCGCGCAAACCCGCGAGGCAGCCAGAAAGGGTTTCAATTTCTTCCGGCAATTCCTTATCTTCCCGGGGAGAAAAAACTCGACCGAGTTCGAAAAGTTTCAGGTCGAGATTTTGCCGATGGATATTGTTGCGAGCAACCTGCAGAAGACCTGGAATCAAAGTGGTGCGCATCACCGATTGATCTTCGCTTAAAGGGTTATGAATCCGCAAAGCTTGGGCCCGTTTGTCCGGGGGAAACAATTTCATGTCTTGGAGAGCCTGGGGAGAAATAAAACTATAAGTGATCACTTCCCTAAAACCGCAGGCAATGAAAAGATCCCTAGCTCTTTCAGCCGCCCGTCGCATTTTGGTTTTCTTCTCCGCGGATACCCTTCCGGAAGGCAGCGTAACCGGAATCCGAAGATAGCCATGTAGCCGGGCGACCTCTTCGACGAGATCGATCTCGCGTTGCAGATCGACCCGGTAAGTTGGGATAATCACGCGGAAAGTGTCCGAGTTTTCCGACTCGACTTGCAAATGAAAATTCTGTAGGTAGCTTTGAATTTTTTGGGGGGCGATTGCTGTCCCCAGAATTTTATTAACCCTCTGCGCCCGCAAAAAAATATTTTGGGGTTCGATTTTACAGGGATAATTGTCCGCGGCTTCCCGGGCCATCTTTCCTCCGGCCAATTCGGCCATCAAAGCAGCAGCCCGATTCGCTGCCCGGAGAGCCCCGTTGGGGTCGATGCCCCTTTCAAAACGAAGCGATGCTTCGGTAGCTAAACCGATCCGTTTGGAGGTTCGGCGAATGCCCATGGGGTCAAAATAAGCACTTTCCAGAAGAATATTCTTACTTTCCGTTTGAACTTCAGAATTCAAACCTCCCATGATTCCAGCTAAGGCCACGGGTTTTTTACCGTCGCAAATCATCAAGGCCTCTTCCGGAAGAATTCTTTCCATTCCATCCAGCGTGGTGAATTTTTCCCCGGGGGCTGCGGTTCGAACCACGATCCGCTTCTCCGCTAAGCGATCGAGATCGAAGGCATGGAGTGGCTGGCCCATTTCTAACATCACGTAATTGGTTACATCCACGATGTTATTAATAGAACGAACTCCCACCGCTTCCAGGCGACGGCGCATCCAGAAAGGGGATGGGGCGATTTTTACTCCTAAGATTAACTGGGCTACGTACCGCGGACATAAATCTGGTCGCTCGAGAGTCACTGTCGTTCCAGGCCCCTCGTCCACTTTTCCATCCATTTCCCTCGGGGAGGGATAACGTAGAGGTTTTCCGGTCAGGGCTGAAACCTCCCGCGCCACACCCAAGAGGCAAAGGCAATCAGCGCGGTTAGGCGTTATGTTGACCTCCAAAACCCAATCTTGCAAACCCAAAGCCTTTTCCAGGGGTACCCCCAGTGGCAGGTTGGGATCAAGAACCATGATCCCCGCGGCATCTTCACTCAGGCCTAATTCTTTTTCCGAACAAAGCATTCCTTCGGATAGAACACCATGGAAATAACTCCTGGAGATCTTTCCGCCATCAGGAAGGACAGATCCTTCTAAGGCCAAGGCTACCCGTTCGTCGACCTTTAGGTTCGGAGCCCCGCAGACGACGGAATAATCTCTCTGGCCGTCGTTGACCGTGCAGATGGATAGATGCTCGCTTTGGGGGTGGCGGTGGATGGAGACCATCCTGGCCACTATTATCCCTTGAAAGACTGGCTGCCATTCACTGAGATTCTCCACTTCCAGCCCTATATGGGTCAGGGTTTCTGCCAATTCTGGCGGAGTGAGGGAAAATTCAATATAATCCTTCAGCCATTGGAAACTGACTTTCATGGCACCCTTTTTATAAATTTAATAGGACGCAGATCTTTGATATTCATTTGGACACGGATTTCCACAGATATTCACGGATATTCATTTTTTTGCATTTAACATCCTAAAATCTGTGTTTACCCTGTTAGATAGTAAATATCTAACAGGGTGAATCTGTGTCCCAAAAAAAATGTTTTGTTCTAAAACTGCTTCAGGAATTGCAGGTTATTCTCAAAAAAAATGCGGATATCGCTTAATCCTACCTGGAGCATAGCAATTCGTTCGACCCCTAATCCAAAAGCAAAACCGGTGAATACCTCAGGATCGTACCCGACAAAATGGAAGACTTCCGGGTCGATCATGCCCGAACCAAGGATTTCCAACCACCCACTCTTCTTACAGACCGGACAGCCTTTGCCTTGGCAGATTACGCATTGAATGTCCACTTCAGCGCTGGGTTCGGTAAAGGGAAAGAAACTGGGTCGAAAGCGCATCTGCACATTGGGACCGAAAAATTGATGAACAAAAAACGTCAGGGTTCCTTTCAAGTCGGCGAAAGTGATTTCATGGTCCACGACGAAACCTTCCACTTGGTGAAACATAGGGCTATGAGTGGGGTCGGAATCATGGCGGTAAACCCTTCCGGGAGCGATTACGCGCAGGGGGGGTTGACGCTTTTCCATGGTGCGCACCTGCACCGGTGAAGTATGGGTACGCAGGACCACGTTAGGGGAAAAATAAAAAGTATCCTGCATATCCCGAGCCGGGTGGTCCTTGGGGAAATTTAAGGCTTCAAAATTATAATAGTCTAATTCCACCTCGGGTCCTTCCGAGACTTCAAACCCCAACCGTTCGAAAATAGATATGATTTCCTCGGTCACTTGGGTTATCAGGTGCGTACTGCCCAAGGAAGGTCTGCGGCCCGGCATGCTGATATCGACTCCGGCATGGAGCAATTGATCTGCTTTCTGCCGCTGGTGCTCTTTTTCCAGAGCCTGCTCGGTCGCTTCTTCCAAGGCTGCTTTTAGCTGGTTGGCCAACTGGCCGAACGCCGGCCGTTCTTCAACAGGCAACTGGCCCATTTCCCGCAGGAAGTTGGTCAGCAGGCCTTTCCGGCCAATATACTTAGTGCGTACGGCCTGAATTTCGACTGCTCCTCGAGAAGCTCGTAACTCCGCTAACGCCTCTTCCTCTAATCGCCCGAGCCTTTCTTGTATCCTGCCTATTTCATTCACCCTATTTGCCCTTTAGCAATTTCCACAATTTTAGAAAATCCCAAAGGATCCGAGATGGCCATTTCGGCCAGAACTTTCCGGTCGATCTCTACTTTGGCCTTGTTCAGGCCCGAGATCAATTGATTATAGGTCAGATCATGAGTCCGGGCGGCGGCATTGATGCGGATGATCCATAAAGAACGAAAGGTGCGTTTTTTGGCCTTCCGGTCACGGTAAGCAAATTTATGCGCCCGGTCCACGGCTTCGGTAGCAGCGCGGTAAAGGTGGCCTCGCGCTCCCCTGTAACCCTTGGCTTCTTCCAGCACCCGCTTTCTTCGTTTTCTTGTCTTTACGC
>JAOUFX010000390.1 GCA_029857975.1 Deltaproteobacteria bacterium
GCCCGCGTACCCGTCGGGATCAATGCCCTTGGTGCGCACGTAGTAGGTTCCAATCTCCTCGGGCTTTGGCAGCGTGATCTCCGGTTTTTCCAGCTCCCGGGCGACGATTATTTCTTTAAATCCTGCGTCCCTGGCCATTTGGAATTGATAGCGAATCCCCTTGCCCAGGTCGCGCCAGCGGATAATAATTTCTTTTTGGTCCACCTCTGGTTTTTCCACAGGAGGCGCAGGAGGCGGCGGCAATACAGAAAAATGAAGAGGATCCGACCATAGGCCCTCGTAGCCGTCATCGGCAATGGAACTTATCCGGAACCAATAGCGCTGGAAATTCAGGTCCCGGGCGAGCCACTCTGTTTGCTGGATATCCTTACGGTCCTCTATTCGTATTGTGAATTCCTGGTCTTCGGCAATCTGGATATGGTAACGCCAAGCGTCTCTCACTTTCAGCCACTTGAAGGTCAACGTTTTTTTCTTGTAGGCGGCACCGTCCGTGGGGAATTCAGTAAAAGGGGGTTGCGGGTTCACCCGGACTTTGATTGCCATCGGCCTTAAAGGGAGACCCTCCATTCCAAGGTCGTCAATGCTCAGGCTTTGTAAATAATAAGTGCCGTCCTCAATTCCGGTCATTTCCAGGGTTTCCGAAGGCCTTATCAATTTCTCCTGCACCACGTCTTTAAAATCCCTTTCCCTGGCCAGCAAAACCCGGTAAGCATTAGCCCCCTCAATGCCGGAAAACTTAAAGCGCAGCGGCATCATTCTATAGAGTGGTTCCAAATCAACTGGGGCCGGGGGCGGAAGAAGTTTACGCGGCTTCAAGGGCGGTTCACCCTTTCTGACCAGAGATCCTTCTCCTTCCTTTACCTCAACCCTCTGGTTCATGGCCTCCAGCCCAACGGCTCCCTTAAGAACCTCCATCCGGGTCGTGTCCTCCGGGTCGACGGAGGCTCTGAACTCAGTCCCTCTTACCCCGGCCACAGCATTACGACTGCCGACTTCAAAACTGGATTTTGTCCCCGTAGAGGGTATGGCCCTTACGACCGTCCTGCCTTTTTGCAGGAAAAGTTTACGGAGCTTGTAGAAGGCGCCTTTTCTTTGGGCAAAAGTTAATCCCAGCGTTGTGTTGGACCTTAGGAAAAATGAGTCGCCATCTTCAAAGGTAATCTCCACGGCGCTCCGATCCCCGGTCTTGATTGTGCTGCCCTGTTTAACCCGGTCATTGAGGTTCAGTTTGGTCCAACCCTCAGTTTCTTTATCCTGAAAGATTACTTCCCCTTTAATAAAAGTAACCCTGGCCTCCAAAGGAGTTCCTTTTAATAAACTCACGGGGATGTTTAAAATTTGGCCGGGATAAATCCGGTCAGGATTTTTAAGGCGGTTTACTCTGGCAACCTCAGTCCATTGCTTGGGGTCTTCAAGATATTTTTTACAGATATTGATCAGGCTGTCGTCTTTGGCCACCTTTAGCTCCACGACCTCTTCTTCGGCGGCCATGGCCGAAAAAGACAAGGTAAGAAAAAAACATAGGAATACCAGCAGGCAAAGCCTACTTTTCATAATTCCTCTCTGCTAAGAAGCAAGCCAGGCGCTCCATGGCCGGTTCCAATATCTCACGCTCGGCGGCATAGCAGATGCGCACCGAGCCCTCACCTCCGGCTCCGAAAGCCACTCCGGGCGCGATTCCGACCTTGGTCTCTTCGAGCAGCTTCCGGCAGAAAGCGAAGGAATCTTTCAGCCCGTCGATCTTCGGGAACAGATAAAATGCTCCGTCCGGGGAAGGAACGGTCACGCCCGGCATCTGGCGGAGTGCGGCGAGACAAAAATCCCGGTTCTCCTTGAGGCGATAGAGCATTTGCCGCAGTTCTTCTTCGCCGTGATTCAGGGCGGTTTGGACAGCGCGTTGGGTAAAACTGGGGGCGTGGGATATGATGAATTCGTTGAGCTGAGTCGCTTTCTGCCCTACGTCGCTACGGGCGACAAGCCAACCGACTCGCCAGCCGGTCATGCAGTAGGTTTTTGAGAAGGATTGGGCCACCATCACGGCATCGTTGCGGGTGGCTTGGCGCAAGATCGAAGGTGCCGGAACCCCAAGCTCCGGGCTGCGATAGTAAAGGCGGTCATAAACTTCATCGGCGAGCACCCACAGATTATGGCGGCGGGCGAATCCCAAAAGCTGTTTCTGTTCCTCCTCCGTTGCCACCCAACCGAGAGGATTAGAGGGTGAAGTATAGATCAAGAGGCGGGTGCGGGGCGTCAGTGCCGCTTGCAGAGCATCAAAATCGATGAGGTAGCGGCCGTCACGGAGAGGATGGGGCACGTCCACCGGAACGGCATTGTCCATCCGGGTAATCGCAGAAGCATTGGGCCAGGCTGGCGTGAGCATGAGCGCCTCGTCCCCGGGATTGAGGACACAACGTATTGCGACGTGGAGCGCCTGCACGCCGGAGGCGGTTATAATGATTTCCGACCGGGGATCGAGTTCAACCCCCTGCAGCCGTCGGTAATAATCGGCCAGGTCCTGCCGCAGGCCCGGCAAACCGGCATTTTCGGTGTAGAAGGTGTAACCTTCTCCCAATGCTTTTATCGCCGCGCGCTTGATATAGTCCGGTGTAGGGACATTGGACTCTCCGAAATACAACTTGAGCACGCCCTCCATTTTCATGGCGGCTTCGGCCAACTCCCGAATCCGCGATTGGGGAACATTTTGAGCTGAAGTGGCAACCGAAGGCATAATCGCTGGCAAACCTCTTTGGGGATGGATTTCCGGCCAGAAGGATAAATCCCAATTATATTATCCGATGACCCCCCAACGGTGTCAATAGAAAGGAAAGCCTTGCCCCTCTTCACTTTTCAATGGGTTGATGAAATTACTTTGATTAACGGAGCCCGGACGGAAGGATGATGAAAGAGGGAGAGATTCACCCTCCCGTCCGGGCAGGGCAGTTTCTTCCCGGATCCGGCGGGGAGATGCTGCGCTGGGCCAAAAGGCGGTGGTTCTTCCATGCCTTGGAGCTTTACTTCCACCGCTGTAGCAAAGATATATGTTGTTTGTGCTCTTTTTTTGCGGAGGCAAAGTGAAGGGGTGCCGAAAGGTTTAATCCCACCGTTTGGCCGGCGCGCAGCATCTCCCCGCCGGGTCCTGATAATCCTTCTGAAATCATGAGAAAAAATAAAAAGTGAAGGGGGGCAAGAAAGGAAAACCTCCCGCCTCATTCTGCGGAGACCCGGCTGGACCCTTCGAGAAAGGTTTCTTCCCGGCCGATGCTGCCGGCACTCATCGCCCTGAATTTTCGGGCCACGAATAAGGATTCTTGTAACAGTTTAGCCCTTTGAAAAAATTGGCTAAACTTCAATGCCCAATGCAAAAATTAAATTGAAAATTTAAAAAGGATTAAAGCTTTTCAGAGAAATTTGCATTTTCCGATTGGCAATTTTCACTTTTCAATGAAATTTAGCGTGTCTTTTCAAAACACTAAATTGATACGGATTCTATAAAAGTTCTTTTTTTCTTGTCAACCGAATCACAAACGCCTAAAATTGAGCATTCACATCTTTCGTCCAAAAAAGCATAGATAGAAGGAGAGCAAGACCATGAGGACTTTTGCAGATTATCAGAATAAATTGCGATCGATGAGACGAAACATTTATATGGGGGGCAAGGTGATCTCCCGGGATGACCCTCAAATGAGGGAACCCATGAATAATATTAAACTCACCTTTGATCTCGCTCAGGATGAGAAATATAAAAGCCTACTCACGGCCACCTCTCACCTTTCCTCCAAGGATATTAACCGCTTCACCCATATCCACCGCAGTCAGGAGGATTTGCTGAAGAAGCAGGAGATGACCCGCACCTTATGCCGCAAGACCCCGGCCTGCATTCAACGGTGCATGGGGGTGGACATGCTCAACGCCACATCGGTCTTCACCCATGAAATCGACCGGGCGAAGGGCACACAATATTATCCCCGTTTTCTGGAATATCTGAAATATTTTCAGGAGAATGACCTGGTGGGTTGCGCCGGGCAAACGGACGTAAAGGGAGACCGCAAACTTCGGCCCCATCAGCAGCAAGACCCTGATCTTTATCTGCGGGTGGTGGAAAAGCGCAAGGATGGCATTATCGTCCGCGGCGCCAAAGCGCATAATAGCATCGCCGCTTATGCCGATGAGATTTTAGTCACTCCTACCCGCCTGTTGACCAAAGAAGAAGGGGACTGGGCAGTGGCCTTTGCCGTTCCGGGAGACGCCCCCGGGATCCGGCAGGTGGTGGTAACTTCTTCTCCCCG